>JALOLN010000096.1 GCA_025455945.1 Actinomycetes bacterium | reverse complement strand
GCCACCACGCCCAGCTGGGAGTGGCCGTGGTGAGCTTCCGCTACCACCTCGTCTCCCTCGCGGCGGCGCTGCTGGCGCTGGCTGCGGGTGTCGTGCTCGGTGCGGGGCCGCTGGCTGACGACGTCGACGCCGCACTCAGCCCCAGCCCGAGCGCCTCGGCCGACACCTCCGTCGAGGACCTGCAGGCCCGGGTGGCCTTCGACGACGCCTACGCCGCGGCCACCGAGCCCAGGCTGCTCGCCAGCCAGCTCACCGACCGACGCGTCGTCGTCGTCGTGCTGCCCACGACCCCCACCGACGTCGTCAGCGCGGGAACCGCGGCTCTGACGACGGCGGGCGCGGAGGTCTCCGGCCAGGTCCGCATCACCGACGCGTGGGTCGACCCGGGGCAGGCGTCGGTGCTCTCCGGGATCGCCGAGCGGCTGGCCCCGCCGGGTGCCGAGCCGCCCGCGGGTGCCTCGCCGTACGAGGTGGCCGCCGCCGACCTCGCGGCAGCTCTCGTCACCGACGACGCCGACCAGGTGGGAGTGCGCTCCGACCCGGCCACGGCGCTGCTCACCGGCCTGGCCGAGGGGGGCTTCCTCACCACCACCGGGGAGCCGGACGCCCTCGCCGGCCTGGCCGTGGTGCTCTCGCCGGCCGTCCCTGCCGACGGCACCGTGCCGGCCCTGTTGCCGATCGCGCCGGCCCTCGACGCGGCGGCCGGGGCGGTGCTGGCGGGGCCGTCCGGGTCGGCGGCCGACGGCGGCCTCGTGGCGGCGCACCGGGCGGAGGAGCCGCTGCGGGCGACGGCGTCCACCGTGGACGTCGTCGACCTCGCCGCCGGCCGGGTGGCGCTGGTGCTGGCCCTCGCCGAGCGCGCCGAGGGTGGTCGCGGGGCGTACGGTGCCGGGCCGGGCGCCGACGCGCCGGTGCCCGCGGCGTCCTGACCGGAGCCGCCCGCGGGCGCTGTTAGCCTGGTCCCCCGTGGCAGCCGCGCACCAGACCAGGCACCTGTTCGTCACCGGGGGCGTCGCCTCCTCGCTCGGCAAGGGACTCACGGCGAGCAGCCTGGGGAACCTGCTCAAGGCCCGGGGCCTGCGCGTGACGATGCAGAAGCTCGACCCCTACCTCAACGTCGACCCCGGGACGATGAACCCGTTCCAGCACGGGGAGGTCTTCGTCACCGACGACGGCGCCGAGACCGACCTCGACATCGGGCACTACGAGCGGTTCCTCGACACCGACCTCGGCCAGGCCGCGAACGTCACCACCGGTCAGGTCTACTCGACGGTCATCGCCAAGGAGCGCCGCGGGGAGTACCTCGGTGACACCGTCCAGGTCATCCCGCACATCACCAACGAGATCAAGGCCCGGATCCGGGCCATGGCCGGCCCCGACGTGGACGTCGCGATCACCGAGATCGGCGGCACCGTCGGTGACATCGAGTCGCTGCCGTTCCTCGAGGCGGCCCGGCAGGTCCGCCACGACCTCGGCCGCGACCAGGTGTTCTTCCTGCACGTGTCGCTGCTGCCCTACATCGGGCCGTCGGGGGAGCTGAAGACCAAGCCGACCCAGCACTCGGTCGCGGCGCTGCGCTCCATCGGCATCCAGCCGGACGCCATCGTGCTGCGGGCCGACCGCCCGGTGCCCACGTCCATCAAGCGCAAGGTCGGCCTGATGTGCGACGTCGACGACGAGGCGGTCGTGGCGGCCGTCGACGCGCCGTCGATCTACGACATCCCCAAGGTGCTGCACGGCGAGGGGCTCGACGCCTACGTCGTCCGGCGGCTCAACCTGCCGTTCCGCGACGTCGACTGGACCGACTGGGACGAGCTGCTCCGCCGGGTGCACCGGCCCGCCCACCAGGTGACGATCGCGCTGGTCGGCAAGTACGTCGACCTGCCGGACGCCTACCTGTCGGTGTCGGAGGCGCTGCGGGCCGGCGGGTTCGCCAACGATGCCAAGGTCACGCTGCGCTGGGTGGCCTCCGACGAGTGCGCGACCCCGGAGGGCGCCGCCGGACAGCTCGCCGACGTCGACGGCGTGTGCGTGCCCGGCGGGTTCGGCGTCCGCGGCATCGAGGGCAAGCTCGGCGCGCTCACCTACGCCCGCGAGCACGGCATCCCCACGCTGGGGCTGTGCCTGGGCCTGCAGTGCATGGTCATCGAGTACGCCCGCTCGGTGGCCGGGCTCGAGGGGGCGAACTCCATGGAGTTCGACGACTCCACGCCGCACCCGGTGATCGCCACGATGGCCGACCAGCGCGACGTCGTCGCGGGGGAGCGCGACATGGGCGGCACGATGCGGCTGGGGCTGTACCCGGCGAAGCTCGCCGACGGCTCGCTGGTGCGCGCGGCCTACGGCCAGCCGTACGTCGACGAGCGGCACCGGCACCGCTACGAGGTGGCCAACGCCTACCGCGGCCGGCTCGAGGACGCCGGGCTGGTGTTCTCCGGGACCTCCCCGGACGGGCGGCTGGTGGAGTTCGTCGAGCTGCCGGCGCAGGTGCACCCCTACTACGTCGGCACCCAGGCGCACCCGGAGTTCCGGTCCCGGCCGGCCCGGGCGCACCCGCTGTTCGTGGGTCTCGTCGGCGCCGCCCTGGAGCGGCAGACGCTGGTCGTGCTGCCCGACGCCGTCCCCACGCCGTGAGCCCGGAGGCGGGGCCGGTCGCCGAGCCGGTCGCCGACGTCCTCGGCGGCCACCCGGTCGTGTCGTCGCAGCTGCGGATGCACGGGCTGGTCTGGGACGTCGTCACCGAGGTGGTGCGGCTGCCCAGCGGCGAGGAGGTCACCCGCGACCTCGTGCGGCACCCGTCGGCGGTGGCGATCCTCGCCCTGGACGACGACGACAACGCCCTCGTCGTGCACCAGTACCGGCACGCGGTGGGCGCGACGCTGTGGGAGGTGCCGGCCGGCCTGCTCGACGTCCACGGCGAGGACCCGCTCGCCACGGCGCGCCGCGAGCTGTGGGAGGAGACGCACCACCACGCCCGGTCGTGGGCGGTGCTCGCCGACATGTGCACCTCGCCCGGGTACTGCGACGAGGCGCTGCGCATCTACCTGGCCCGCGGCGTGGACCGGGCCGAGGGCGAGGAGCACCCGCGGCACGGCGAGGAGCGGGACATGCCGGTGGAGTGGGTGCCGCTGGACGCGCTGCGGGACGCCGTCCTGGCGGGCCGGCTGCACAACCCGTCGATCGTCGTCGCGGTGCTGGCGGCGGTGGCCGCCCGGTCGGCCGGCTGGACGACGCTGCGCCCGGCGGACGCGCCGTGGTCGATCGGCCCCCGCGCGCTGCGCTGATCACGGCACGACATGCGGTGCCCGCGGCTAGAGTGAGCGCGCCTGCCGCCGTACGAGGACGAGGACGTGCATAGCCGTGAAGGTCGGCATCCCGCGCGAGGTCAAGAACAACGAGTTCCGGGTCGCGATCACCCCGGCGGGGGTCCACGAGCTGACCCGGCACGGGCACGAGGTGTACGTGGAGCACGACGCCGGCGTCGGCTCCTCGATCACCAACGACGAGTTCGTCGCGGCGGGCGCGCGCATCCTGCCCACCGCGGACGACGTGTGGGGCACCGGCGAGCTCGTTCTCAAGGTCAAGGAGCCCATCGCGGAGGAGTACGGCCGGATGCGCTCCGGCCAGACGCTGTTCACCTACCTGCACCTGGCGGCGTCCCGGCCGTGCACCGACGCCCTGCTGGAGTCGGGGATCACGGCCATCGCCTACGAGACGGTCGAGCTGCCGGACCGTTCGCTGCCGCTGCTCGCCCCCATGTCGGAGGTGGCCGGCCGGCTCGCCCCGCAGGTCGGCGCGCACGCGCTGATGCGGGCGTACGGCGGGCGGGGCGTCCTCATGGGGGGCGTCTCCGGGGTGTACGCGGCCAAGGTCGTCGTCATCGGAGCCGGGGTCGCCGGCATGAACGCGGCGGCCATCGCCATGGGGATGCAGGCCGAGGTGCTGCTCCTCGACAACAACGTCACGCGGCTGCGGCAGGCCGACGCGATCTACCTGGGTCACATGCAGACCGTCGCGTCGAACGCCTACGAGATCGAGAGGGCGCTGATCGACGCCGACCTCGTCATCGGGGCGGTGCTGGTGCCGGGCGCGAAGGCGCCGAAGCTGGTCAGCAACGACCTGGTCTCGCGGATGAAGCCGGGCTCGGTGCTCGTGGACATCGCCATCGACCAGGGCGGCTGCTTCGAGGACTCCCGGCCCACCACGCACGCCGAGCCCACCTACCTGGTGCACGACTCGGTGTTCTACTGCGTGGCGAACATGCCGGGGGCGGTCCCCAACACCTCGACGTACGCGCTGACCAACGTCACGCTGCCGTACGCGATCGCGCTGGCCGACAAGGGCTGGCGGCAGGCGCTGCGCGACGACCCGGCGCTCGCGCTGGGCCTGAACACCCACGCCGGGCAGATCACCTACGGCGCGGTGGCCGACGCCTTCGGCCAGTCGTCGGTGTCCCTGGACGACGTCCTGGCCTGAGCGGCAGGGGCGGCTACCCTGGCGTTATGTCAGGTAGCCGGGCGGCGGTCGGGCTGACACCGCTCGCTCGTGCGGTGCGTGGCTACCTCGACCACCTGGCGGTGGAGCGCGGGCTGGCGCGGAACACCCTGCTGTCCTACCGCCGTGACCTCGACCGCTACCTGGCGTTCTGCGCCGGCCGGGGGATCGATGCGGCGGGGGAGGTCACCCCGCACGACGTCGCCGACTTCCTGGCCGGGCTGCGGACGGGCGACGCCGACCATCCGCCGCTGTCGGCGACGTCAGCGGGGCGGACGGTCGTGGCGGTGCGCGGCTTCCACCGCTTCTGTGTACGCGAGAACCTCTGTACGTCTGACCCTGCACATGAGGTCAAGCCTCCTGCGCCGGCCCATCGGCTGCCCAAGGCGATCCCCGTCGAGGACGTCGTGGCGCTCATCGATGCCGCCGGCGCGGACCAGACCCCGCGGGCGCTGCGCGACCGGGCTCTGCTGGAGGTGCTCTACGGGTCCGGTGCGCGGATCTCGGAGGCCGTCGGGCTGGACGTCGACGACCTCGACCCCCACGTCGGCGCGGTTCGGCTGCGGGGCAAGGGCGGCAAGGAGCGGATGGTGCCGCTCGGCCGCTACGCCCGGGAGGCCCTGGACGCCTACCTGGTGCGCGGCCGCCCGGCGCTGGCCGCCCAGGGCCGCGGGACCCCGGCGGTGTTCCTCAACGCCCGGGGCGGCCGGCTCAGCCGGCAGAGCGCCTGGTCGGTGCTGCGTCAGGCGGCGGCCCGGGCCGGGCTGCCGGCCGGACACCTCTCGCCGCACACCCTGCGCCACTCCTTCGCGACCCACCTGCTGGACGGCGGTGCGGACATCCGGGTCGTCCAGGAGCTGCTGGGCCACGCTTCGGTGACGACGACCCAGGTGTACACGCTGGTCACGGTCGACCGGCTGCGCGAGGTCTACGCGGCCAGCCACCCCCGGGCCCTCGGCTGACGGCAGCCGACCTTGTGGGGGGCGGGTTGCCCGCCCGGGACCTCGGCACCTAGAGTCCAGACGGGTCGCCGGGCCGCCGTGCCGACCGATCCCCCGAAGGGCAGAGCGACACGTGGACATGTCGACAAATCCTCCTGACGACACGCAGCACAGCCCGGCCTGGACGGTCCCGCACGCGGTGGCCCCGACCCCGGACCCCGCTCGTGAGGAGGCCGAGGCCCGCGCCGTCCTCGCGGAGGCCGCCGCCGAGGCCGCCCAGCTGCGGGCCGCCGCGCACGAGCCGGTCGAGCCGGAGGTCAGGCTCGGCCCGACCGGCCGCCCGGTGCCGTCGTTCCCCGCCCCGCCGCCGCTGCTGGAGCACGGCCCGGCCCGGGTGATCGCGATGTGCAACCAGAAGGGCGGCGTCGGCAAGACCACCACGGCCATCAACCTCGGCGCGGCGCTCGCCGAGCAGGGGCGTCGGGTGCTGCTCGTCGACTTCGACCCGCAGGGCGCGCTGTCCGTGGGGCTCGGGGTCAACCCCCACGAGCTCGACCGCACCGTCTACAACCTGCTCATGGAGCGGTCGGTGCGGGCCGACGACGTCCTGCTCAAGACCAACGTGCCGGGCCTGGACCTGCTCCCGAGCAACATCGACCTCTCGGCCGCCGAGGTCCAGCTGGTGGGGGAGGTAGCCCGGGAGCAGACCCTGACCCGGGTGCTTCGGCCGGTGCTGGGGGACTACGACATCGTCCTCATCGACTGCCAGCCCTCGCTGGGGCTGCTCACGGTCAACGCGCTCACCGCGGCCGACAGCGTGATCATCCCCCTGGAGTGCGAGTTCTTCGCGCTGCGCGGCGTCGCCCTGCTCATGGACACCATCCAGAAGGTGCAGGACCGGCTCAACCCGCGGCTGGAGCTCGAGGGGATCCTGGCCACGATGTACGACTCCCGGACGCTGCACGGGCGCGAGGTGCTCTCCCGCGTCGTCGAGGCCTTCGGGGACCGGGTGTTCCACACGGTGATCGGCCGCACCGTCCGCTTCCCGGAGACCACGGTCGTCGGGGAGCCGATCACCACCTACGCCTCGACCTCGCCGGGGGCCGCCGCCTACCGGCAGCTGGCCCTGGAGGTGCTGGCCCGGTGACCCGCCGCGCGGCGCTGCCGGACGCGGACGAGATCTTCCGGACGACGACCGCGGGCCCGGCGGCGCTGCCGGTCCGGCGGGGCAGCGGCCGGCGCCGGCACGAGGAGAAGATCACCGTCTACCTCTCGCCGGAGGAGCTCGGTGACCTCGAACGGGCCCGGCTGGCGCTGCGCGAGCAGCACGGGCTGCGGGTCGACCGGGGGCGGATCGTGCGGGAGGCGGTGGCGGCGGCGCTGGCGGACCTGGCCGCCGCGGGGGAGTCGGCCGCCCTGGTGCAGCGGCTGCGGGAGCGCTGAGGGCGCCCGCAGCGGCCGGTCGGCTACGGTTCCGGGGTGACCGAGTCCTCGGCGCTGACGGCGGCCTTCGAGGTGCACCTCGACGTCTTCGAGGGCCCCTTCGACCTGCTGCTGGGGCTCATCGCCAAGCACAAGCTCGACGTCACCGAAGTGGCGCTGTCGCAGGTGACGGACGAGTTCATCGGGTTCATCCGGGCGCGGGGCAGCGACTGGGACCTCGGCCAGGCCAGCGAGTTCCTCGTCGTGGCGGCCACCCTGCTGGACCTCAAGGCCGCCCGGCTGCTGCCCGCCGCGGAGGTCGAGGACGAAGACGACCTCGCGCTGCTCGAGGCCCGCGACCTGCTGTTCGCCCGGCTGCTGCAGTACCGGGCGTTCAAGGAGGCCGCCGGGTGGCTGGGCGCCCGGCTGGCCGCGGAGTCCCACCGCTTCCCCCGCGCGGTGGGGCTGGAGCCGCAGCACGCCGGGCTGCTGCCCGAGGTGCTGCTCGGGCTGGGGCCGGCGGAGTTCGC
>JALOLN010000314.1 GCA_025455945.1 Actinomycetes bacterium | reverse complement strand
CACCACCGAGCCCGGACCGGGTCACGGCGAAGCGGTGTCGGCAGCCGCCCAGAGCTCCTGCGGCAAGACCGCCGAGGACGCCGAGGACACTGAGGACGCCGAGGACGCCGAGGACGCCGAGGACGCCGACGAGGTCAAGCCGGCCAAGGAGAAGAAGGCCAAGGAGAAGAAGGCCCAACGGTCGAACAACGGCCAGCGCACTGGCAAGCAGCGCTGAGCACCAGCTCCACCAGCGACGCAGCGGGTCGGCCCCTCAGGCCGACCCGCTGCCGCGCTTGCGCTCGGCGTTGACCCGAGCCGTCCAGTCCCGCATCCGCTGCGGGTAGCCGACGACCGCCGCGTCGTAGGAGGGGATCCCCAGGCCGTTCGCCCAGTCGTGTGCCGCCTTCGGCGAGGGCACCCGGCGGCGGGTCCACTCCCCGGTGCTGGCCACGAGGACGACCGTCGTGTCCGTGACCGTCGTCCGCGGCTCGACGAAGGCCTCCACCCCGGTGCGAGTCCGAGCGAACTCCTCGAGGTGGGCCCGGTCCGCCGACCCCGCGGCGCGCAGCGTCCCCGGCGCCCCCTTGTGCCGCCGCCGTCCGAACAGTCCCACCGGACCTCCTCCGCATACCGGCACCGTTCGGCACCGGATATCCACGCTACGACAGGGCCACCGCCCTGTCGCTGCGTGCGTTGGGCGGTGCCGCATCCGTAGTGGAAGGATGGCGCCGTCCCGACGAGCGCGAGACCGAGGAGACTGCCGTGGCGGAGAGCGCCGGAGGCACGTTCGACATCGTGGTCCTGGGCGGCGGCAGCGGTGGCTACGCCTGTGCGCTGCGGGCCAGCGAGCTCGGTCTGTCGGTCGCCCTGGTCGAGAGGGACAAGGTGGGCGGCACCTGCCTGCACCGCGGCTGCATCCCGACCAAGGCCCTGCTGCACGCGGCCGAGGTCGCCGACGCCGCCCGCGAGAGCGCACAGTTCGGGATCAAGGCGACCTTCGAGGGCGTGGACGTGCCCGCCGTCCATGCCTACAAGGACGCCGTCGTCAGCCGGTTGTGGAAGGGCCTGCAGGGACTGGTCAAGAGCCGTGGCGTCACCTACGTCGAGGGGGAGGGGAGGCTGGTCTCGCCGACCACCGTGCGGGTCGGGGACGCCGACTACACCGGCCGGCACGTGGTCCTCGCCACCGGCTCGTACGCGCGCACTCTCCCGGGCCTGGAGATCGACGGCGGCCGGGTCATCACCAGCGACCACGCCCTCTCCCTGGACCACGTGCCTCGGGCCGCGGTCGTCCTCGGGGGCGGCGTCATCGGTGTGGAGTTCGCCAGCGTGTGGCGGTCGATGGGCAGCGAGGTGACGATCGTCGAGGCCCTCCCCCACCTGGTCCCGGCCGAGGACGAGTCGTCGTCGAAGCTGCTCGAGCGCGCCTTCCGCCGCCGGGGCATCACCTTCGAGCTCGGTGCCCGGTTCAGCGGCGTCGAGCACACCGCCACCGGGGTCCGGGTGACGCTGGAGGGCGGCAAGGCGATCGAGGCCGACCTCCTGCTCGTCGCCGTTGGCCGTGGTCCGGTGTCCACCGGTCTGGGCTACGAGGAGGCCGGGGTCGCGATGGACCGTGGCTTCGTCACCGTCGACGAGTACTGCCGCACGTCCGTCCCGGGCGTGTACGCCGTCGGTGACCTCATCCCAACCCTGCAGCTGGCCCACGTGGGGTTCCAGGAGGGCATCCTGGTGGCCGAGCACATCGCGGGCCTCAGCCCGCGCCCGATCGACTACGCGGGTGTGCCTCGCATCGCCTACTGCGAGCCCGAGGTCGCGTCGGTGGGGCTCACCGAGCCGGAGGCGCGGGAGCGGTACGGCGACCGCGTGCGGACGCTCGTCTACGACCTCGGCGGCAACGGCAAGAGCCAGATCCTGAAGTCGGCCGGTGCCGTCAAGCTCGTGGCGGTGAGCGACGGACCAGTCGTCGGCATCCACATGGTCGGCAGTCGGGTGGGTGAGCTGCTCGCCGAGGCGCAGCTCATCTACAACTGGGAGGCGTACGCCGACGACGTCGCCACCCTGATCCACGCGCACCCGACCCAGTCCGAGGCCCTGGGCGAGGCCCACCTCGCCCTCGCCGGCAAGCCCCTGCACGTCCACGGCTGACCCCCCGCGGACCCGACCACCGAGGAGCGCACCCGCATGCCAGTCTCTGTGACGATGCCCCAGCTCGGCGAGAGCGTGACCGAGGGGACGGTCACGCGCTGGCTGAAGCAGGAGGGCGACGAGGTCCGCGCCGACGAGCCGCTGCTGGAGGTCTCCACCGACAAGGTGGACACCGAGATCCCGGCCCCCGCGTCCGGGGTTCTGCTGCGCATCGTCGCCGCCGAGGACGACGTGGTCGCGCGCCCCCACCACCGCCCGCTGCGGCGGCCCCGCCCGCCGCCCCGCCCGCTGCACCGCCACCGGCGGCCTCCCCGCCTGCCCCGGTCCCACCGCCCGCACCGGCGCCGGTGGCGCCCCCGGTCCCCGCGGCCGGTCCGGCCACCACACCGGTCGTCCTGCCGGCCCTCGGCGAGAGCGTCACCGAGGGGACCGTCACGCGCTGGCTGAAGGCGGTGGGTGACCAGGTCGCCGCGGACGAGCCGCTGCTGGAGGTCTCCACCGACAAGGTGGACACCGAGATCCCCGCTCCGGTGTCAGGGGTGCTCCTCGCGATCACGGTCGGTGCCGACGAGACCGTCGAGGTCGGCGCCGAGCTCGGCGTCATCGGCGCCGCCGGGGCGACCGCCCCGCCCCCGGCTCCGGCTCCGGCTCCGGAACCAGCCCCGACCCCCGCGCCGGCACCGCCCCAGGCCCAGGCCCCGGCTCCGGCTCCGGCTCCGGCTCCGGAGCCGGCCCCAGCACCCGTGGCCACACCCGCGAGCGAGGCCGCCGACACCTACGTGACCCCCCTGGTGCGCAAGCTGGCGGCCGAGCACGGCGTGGACCTCGCCCGCGTGACCGGCACCGGCGTGGGCGGACGGGTGCGCAAGCAGGACGTCGTCGCGGCGGCCGAGGCGCTGCGGGCTGCGGCAACCCCCGCCGTGGCAGCGGCCCCTGCGCCGGCGGCAGCGCCGCCGGTGACCGCCCCCGCGGCCACGCCCTCCCCGCTGCGCGGGCGCACCGAGAAGATGACCCGGCTGCGCCGCCTGATCGCCGGTCGCATGGTCGAGTCGCTGCAGACCTCCGCCCAGCTCACCACGGTCGTCGAGGTGGACGTCTCCCGGATCGCAGCGCTGCGCACCCGGGCCAAGGGGGACTTCGAGGCGCGTGAGGGCGTCAAGCTGTCGTACCTGCCGTTCTTCGCCAAGGCGGCAGTCGAGTCCCTGCGGGCACACCCGAACCTCAACGCCAGCATCGACACCGCCGCCGGCACGGTCACCTACCACGACGCCGAGCACCTGGGCATCGCCGTCGACACCGACCGTGGCCTGCTCGTGCCCGTCATCCGGGACGCCGGGGACCTGTCCATCGCCGGGCTGGCCCGCAAGATCAGCGAGCTGGCCGAGCGGACCCGGACCAACACCATCACCCCCGACGACCTTTTCGGCGGCACCTTCACGATCACCAACACCGGCAGCCGTGGCGCGCTGTTCGACACCCCGATCATCAGCCAGCCGCAGGTCGGGATCCTCGGCACCGGGGCGGTCGTCAAGCGACCGGTCGTCATCACCGACGACACCGGCTCCGACGTCATCGCGATCCACTCGGTGGCGTTCCTGGCCCTCACCTACGACCACCGTCTCGTCGACGGCGCGGACGCGGCCCGGTTCCTCACGACGATGAAGGCCCGCCTGGAGGAGGGCTCGTTCGAGGCCGAGCTCGGCCTCTGAGGCTACGCAGGCCCGACCCGTCGAGGTGCCGCCCCGTGGGCCGGCCGGGATACTGGTGGGATGCGCGTCGCGATCAGCGGGTCCTCCGGGTTCGTCGGCACACCGCTCGCCCGGGCTCTGCGGGCGGACGGGCACAGCGTCGTCCCGCTGGTGCGCAGGCCCGCGTCCACCGCGGACGAAGTGACCTGGGACCCTCGCCGTCCGGCCGGTGGCGTGGACCTCGCCACGTTGGGGCCGGTGGACGCGATCGTCAACCTCGCCGGCGCCGGCATCGGCGACCGACGGTGGACGGCGTCGTACAAGCGCGAGCTGCACGGCAGCCACGTGGGCTCGGCCCGGGCAGCGGCAGAGCTGGCTGTCGCGCTCGATCCCCGTCCCGGCGTCCTCGTCAGCGTCGGTGCGATGGGCTACTACGGGACGGCCAACGGCGGTGGCCCGCTCACCGAGGCCTCGCCGGCCGGGACCGACTTCGCCGCCCGCATCATCGTCGACAAGGAGGCGGCGACCACGCCGGCGGCCGAGGCCGGCGTC
>JALOLN010000010.1 GCA_025455945.1 Actinomycetes bacterium | reverse complement strand
CTCCGGCTGGTCCGGGAGGCGGCCGCCGCGGTCCACCGCTTCGCCCGGGAGCTGGGGCGGGACATCCG
Source organism: Actinomycetes bacterium (assembly GCA_025455945.1). Classification (GTDB taxonomy): domain Bacteria; phylum Actinomycetota; class Actinomycetes; order Prado026; family Prado026; genus Prado026. Next base: position 23,515 of record JALOLN010000010.1, on the reverse strand, counting down.
CATCAGGGCACGAGCCACCCGGGCCTCGCTCAGGGAGGGCCGCCACCAGGTGCGGCTGGCGCTGCACCACGTCACGCACCGACACGCCTGACCCGGACCACCAGCGGCGAACGATCACCTTCCCTCGCCGTGTCGTCGTGACCCGTAGGTCCTGGCGTGCGGGGCACGACCACAGGGTGCGCGGAGGTGATCGATCTGCGGATCGGCGGCGCCCCCAGCGGTCTACGCTGGCGCCGCCACCAGCGATCGAGAGCACCGGGAGCCGCCGTGTCCGGACCCACGCCCGAGCAGATCATGGAGATCCTGGCGGCGTTCTACCCCTACCGGGACCGCTACGTCGCGCACCGCACGATCCCGGCCGAGCCACTGGCGCGCGACGACGTCCTGCGGCTGGTGCGCACCCTGGCGGCCGAGGAGGACCGGCTCGGCGACTCCGGCAAGGTCTCCGGATCGCTGTACCTCGGCGACCACGAGCAGTACCACTTCCTGGCGCAGGTGTTCGAGGCGTACGCGCACGCCAACGTGCTGCAGCGCGACATGTACCCCTCCTCGACGAAGTTCGAGGGCGAGATCGTCGCGATGACCGCGGCGATGCTGCACGGCGACGCGCAGACCTGCGGCGTCCTGACCTCCGGCGGCACCGAGAGCCTCATCAACCCGATGCTCGTCTACCGCGAGCGGGGCCGGCTGCGCGGCATCACCGAGCCGGAGGTGATCATCCCGAACTCGGCCCACGTGGCGCTAGACAAGGCCTGCCACTACTTCGGCATCACCCTGCACCGGGCCCCCCTCACCGACGGGTTCCTCGTCGACCTGGGCTGGGTCCGCGACCACGTCACGCCGAACACCGTGGCCCTGGTGGGCTCGGCCGGCTCCTACCCCTACGGCCTGGTCGACCCGATCGAGGAGCTCGGCGCGATCGCCCAGGAGCACGACCTCGGCCTCCACGTCGACGGCTGCCTGGGCGGGTTCATCCTGCCGTGGATCGAGCGCACCGGCGTCGACGTCCCGCGCTGGGACTTCCGGGTGCCCGGCGTCACCTCCATCTCGGCGGACACCCACAAGTTCGGGTACGCGCTCAAGGGCACGTCCGTGCTCCTCTATCGCAACGCCGACCTGCGCCGGCTGCAGTACTTCGCGTTCCCGGACTGGCCGGGCGGCCTCTACGTCTCCCCCGGCCTGTCCGGCAGCCGCTCCGGCGGGGTCATCGCCGCGACCTGGGCCGCGTTGCTGACCACCGGGGAGGCCGGCTACCTCGCCGCGGCGCGCGACATCCACCGCACCGCCATGGAGATCAAGGCAGCCGTCCAGGCGCTGCCCGAGCTGCGGCTGTTCGGCGATGGCCAGACCTTCCACGTCGCCTGGGGGTCGGCCACCGACGAGGTCGACATCTTCCACGTCAACGACTTCCTGGCCAGCCGCGGCTGGCGGATGAACCCGACCCAGCTCCCCGCGGGGCTGCACTTCTGCGTCACCCGGCCGAACACCCGCCCGGGGCTGACCGAGGAGTTCACCCGCGACCTCTCCGACGGCGTCGCCTACGCCAAGACCGTCACCGGGACGCCGGCCAAGAGCGGCGCCCTGTACGGCATGGCCGGGACGCCAGCCGGGAACGAGGGCCTGCAGTTCCTCATGTCCGGTGCCCTGGACGCCATGTACGCCGTCCCGGACCCGACCGGCCCGGCCCCGACGGAGGGCTGACATGGGGGAGCCCTGGGTCCTTGCCATCGATCTCGGCACCTCCGGCCCCAAGGTCGCCGCCGTGTCCCCGTCCGGAGAGATCCTCGCCACCTCGTTCACCGCGACACCGACCGAGCACACACCAGACGGCGGAGTCCTGCAGTACGTGGACCAGTGGTGGGCGGGTATCGCCGCCGCCGTGCGGGGCTTCGTCGCCGACGGGGTCGCCGCCGCGGACTCGCTCCTCGCGGTGGCCATCACCGGTCAGTGGGGCTCGACGGTGCCCGTGGACTCCGACGGGCGCGCGGTGGGTGGAGTCTGCTACCAGTACAGCGACCAGCGAGGTGCACCGTGGGCCAGGAAGGTCGTCGGCGGCCCGATCGCAGGCTGGTCGCCGACCGCCCTCGCCAACGGGGTGCGGATCGCAGGTGCGCCGCCCCTGCCGACCGGCGAGGGAGCCCTCGGCCACGAGTTGTTCCTGCGGCACCGGCGTCCCGAGGACTACGCCCGCACCCGGACGCTGCTCGAGCCCATCGACTACCTGGGCCTGCGGCTCAGCGGTAGGGCCGCCACGAGCCCTGCCGCCGCGATGTTCTCCGCGCTCGTCGACGCCAGAGCCGGGCGACCGCGCACCTACGACAACACGTTGATCCGCCGCTATGGACGCGACCCGGCCAGGCTCCCGCCCCTGCTGCCGACCGGTTCGGTGCTCGGCCCCCTCACTGACGAAGCCGCCCGAGACCTGGGCGTGGTCGCCGGCGCACCGGTCATCGGCGGCCTGCCCGACCTGCACGCGGCACACCTCGGGTCCGGGCACGTCGACGACTTCGCCGGCCACCTGGCCGTGAGCACGACCTCCTGGATCTCCTGCCGGGTCCCGTTCAAGAAGCTCGACGCCTTCCGATACGTCGCGTCCATCCCCGGGATCGACGCGGACTCCTACCAGGTGATCGACGACCAGGCCTCGGGCGGCGCGTGCTTGCAGTGGTGGCGCGAGCGCGGCCTCGGTGCCGGAGCGGGCGGCTCGCTCCCCTCGTACGAGGAACTGCTCGCCGAAGCCGCCGCGGTTCCCGCCGGCGCAAGGGGCGTCTTCTTCCTGCCGTGGATCAACGGCGAGCACTCGCCGATCGACGACCGCAAGGCGCGCGGCGGCTTCGTCAACGTGTCGCTCCACGCCGACCGCGCCACCCTCACCCGGGCAGTCCTGGAGGGCGTGGCCTTCAACAGCCGGTGGTTGCTGGAGGCCGTCGAGCACTTCACCAAGCGGCCCTTCGACTCACTGCGGATCCTCGGCGGTGGGGCCCAGTCCGATCTTTGGTGCCAGGTCTTCGCCGACGTGCTCAACCGGCCCATCGAGCAGGTCGGCGACCCCATGCACGCCCAGCTGCGCGGCATGGCGCTCTTCGCCCGAGTGGTGCTCGGCGAGCTGACGTTGCAGGAGGCAGGCGCGCTCGTCCCGATCGCCCGTCGGTTCGAGCCGGACCCCACGACCCGCGCGACGTACGACCCGATGGCCAAGGAGTTCAAGCGGCTCTACGGACGGCTCAAGGGGATGTTCCACCGGCTCAACGGCTGACAGGGACCTGCGGCACTGCCGACCCTCCGCCGGCGGCCCTACCGTCGAGGCATGGGGCGGACTGCGCGGGGAGCCCTGCTCGGGGTGCTGGCGCTCCTCGTCACCGGTGTCCTCGCCGGTCCGGCTACCGCCGACGTGGGGGACGGCTCTGTCTCGCGGATGGCCGTCTCCGTCACCGTCCACACCGACGGCACGCTCGCGGTGAGCGAGGAGATCACCTACTCCTTCACCACCACCGGTCACGGGATCGAGCGCTGGATCCCCCTGGAGTACCCGTACGACCGCCACCACGTCCGCGTCGTCGAGGTCGACGACGTGCTGGTGGGAAGCCCGACGGGCGCTCCTTCCGACCTCGAGCAGCGCGACGGTCGTGACGTCCTGCACCTGCGGATCGGCGACCCGGCGAGACTGGTCACCGGTGAGCAGACCTACCGGATCACCTACACGGTGACCGGCGCGACGACGGACGCCGACGACGTCGCCCGGGTGGCCTGGAGCGCCGTCGGCACCCAGTGGCGGGTACCCATCCGCTCCGCCGCGGTCACGGCGCGGGCACCGCAGATCCTCGACGTCCGCTGCGTGCAGGGCACCGCCCAGACCACCCGGGACATTCTCCCGGCCGAGCAGTCCGACGGGCTGGTCCGGTGCGACGCCCAGGGCGCCCTGCCGCCCGGCAGCGGGCTGGCCGTCGTCGTCGACCTGCCACAGGGCTCGGTCGCCGTCCCCGCACCGCAGCTGCGCCGGACCGGGTTCCTCGGCTGGCTGGTCCTGCCGGCGACGCTGACCGCGTTCGGCGTCCTGCTCGCCGGTCTCGCCGGTCTGGCCGCGCTGCTGTGGCTGCACGGCCGGGACCGGAGGTTCGTCGGCGAGATCCCTGGGCTGGAGCCGCCACCGGGCGCGGACCGCCGGGAGGGCATCCTGCCGTGGGGCGAGGAGCGCAACGTCCCGGTCGCCTTCACGCCACCGGAGGGGCTGCGTCCGGGCGAGGTGGGCACGCTGCTGGACGAGCGGGCCAACGCCCTCGACGTCACGGCGACCATCCTGGACCTGGCCCAGCGCGGCCACCTCACCATCGCTCGCCGGGGGCCGCAGACACGCGGCTGGGCCAGCTGGGCCGACCGGTGGCGGATCACCCTCGCCGACCCGCAGGCGGCCCCCTCCCGAAGGGACCTGCGACGCTACGAGGTGCAGCTGCTCGACGCCCTGCGGCACGCGGCCCGGGAGGTCGACGGCCGACGGGTGATCGACCTGGACCACCTCGGGAAGCGGTTCGGCGAGCGGCTGCCACAGATCCAGCACTCCCTGTACGCCGACGTGGTCGAGCGTGGGTGGTACCGACGTCCGCCGGACGAGACGCGCAGCGACTGGACCATGTATGCCGCCATCGCCTGCGTGGTCGCCGGGGTCACGACCGTGGTCCTGCTCGTGCTGGGCGCCTGGTGGCTGGTCGGGCTGGCCGCCCTCCTCGTCTGCCTGGCGCTGCTGTGGGGCGCCCGCCGGATGCCCGCGCGCACGGGGACGGGGACGGCGGCCCGCATCCAGGCCCTGGGCTTCCGCAAGTACCTGGACACCGCCGAGGCGAACCAGATCCGCTACGAGGAGCAGGCGGAGGTGCTCTCCCGTGCCCTGCCCTGGGCCGTGGTCTTCGGCGTGACCGCGCACTGGTCGGGCGTCCTGGCCGAGGTGGGCGTCCGCTTCCCCGTGGCCCTCCAGCAGCTCACCGTGGAGGACGTCCCGCAGGTGCTGCGGGGGCTGGACGACCTGGTCCACCTCGTCCAGTCGCTCGACGGGTTCGCCGCCCAGGCCAGCAACGCGGTCGGGCACAGCGCCCGGCTGTCGGGGGTGGACGCCTTCGAGGTCGGCGGCGCCGTCCTCAAGCTCGTCGGCGGGCTCGTCGTCGGCGGCCTCGGCGGAGGCGGCGGGGGTGGCTGGTGAGAGCCACCCCTAGACTCGGGACAGCTGCCCTGAGGGAGGAACCCCGTGCGCAAGGTCCTCATCGCCAACCGCGGCGAGATCGCCGTCCGGATCGCCCGCGCCTGCCGGGACGCCGGCGTCGCCAGCGTGGCCGTCTACTCCGACCAGGACCGTGACGCCCTCCACGTGCGCTCCGCGGACGAGGCCTACGCCCTCGGCGGCGAGACGCCCGGGGCGACCTACCTGGACATCGCCAAGCTGCTGGACGTCGCCGCGCGGTCCGGTGCCACCGCCGTCCACCCCGGGTACGGGTTCCTCGCCGAGAACGCCGGCTTCGCCCGGGCCGTCATCGGGGCGGGCCTGATCTGGATCGGCCCGCCGCCGGAGGCCATCGACGCGCTCGGCGACAAGGTGCAGGCCCGGCACATCGCGCAGAAGGTGGGCGCCCCCCTCGTCCCCGGTACCGCCGACCCGGTGTCCGGCGCGGACGAGGTCGTGGCCTTCGCGAAGGAGCACGGCCTCCCGGTCGCCATCAAGGCGGCCTACGGCGGCGGCGGACGCGGGCTGAAGGTCGCGCGCACCCTCGAGGAGATCCCCGAGCTGTTCGACTCGGCCGTCCGCGAGGCGGTCACGGCGTTCGGCCGCGGTGAGTGCTTCGTCGAGCGGTTCCTCGACAAGCCGCGGCACGTCGAGACCCAGTGCCTGGCCGACCAGCACGGCAACGTCGTGGTCGTCTCCACCCGCGACTGCTCGCTGCAGCGGCGCAACCAGAAGCTGGTCGAGGAGGCGCCCGCCCCCTACCTCACCGAGGCGCAGCGCGAGCAGATCTACCGCGCCTCGAAGGCCATCCTCAAGGAGGCCGGGTACGTCGGCGCCGGCACCTGCGAGTTCCTCGTCGGGCAGGACGGCACGATCTCCTTCCTCGAGGTCAACACCCGGCTGCAGGTCGAGCACCCGGTGACCGAGGAGGTCACCGGGGTCGACCTCGTGCGCGAGATGTTCCGGATCGCCGACGGCGAGGAGCTCGGCTTCGACGACCCCGAGCTGCGCGGGCACTCCATCGAGTACCGCATCAACGGCGAGGACGCCGGGCGCGGCTTCCTCCCTGCTCCCGGGACCATCACCCGCATGCGGCTGCCCGCAGGCCCTGGTGTCCGGCTGGACGCCGGCTACGAGGAGGGCGAGTCCGTCCCGCAGGCCTTCGACTCCCTGCTCGCCAAGCTCATCGTCACCGGCGCCGACCGCGCGCAGGCGCTGGAGCGGTCGCGGCGCGCGCTGGCGGACTTCGTCGTCGAGGGGATGCCCACCGTCATCCCCTTCCACCGCGCGGTGGTCGCGGACCCGGCCTTCGCCACCGACGACGACACGCCGTTCTCGGTGCACACCCGCTGGATCGAGACCGAGTGGACCAACACCGTCGAGCCCTACGCCGGTCCGGCGGCGGACGCGGCCGAGCCGGCCGCCCGCCAGCCGATCACGGTCGAGGTCGGCGGACGGCGGCTGGAGGTCGTGCTGCCCGCCGGGATCGGCTTCGCCGCCGGTCCCGCCCCGAGCGCCGCCGGCGCCACGCCACGGCACCGCCGCGGCGGCAAGGCATCGGCCGCAGCCTCCGGGGACGCCCTCACCAGCCCGATGCAGGGGACGATCGTCAAGATCGCCGTCGAGGAGGGCCAGACCGTGGCCGCGGGTGACCTCGTCATCGTGCTCGAGGCGATGAAGATGGAGCAGCCGCTCACCGCCCACAAGGCCGGCGCGGTGACGTCGCTGTCGGCGGAGGTCGGCGCGACGGTCTCCAGCGGCACGGTCCTCTGCGAGATCAAGGACTAGCCCGGCCGTGGAGACGGTCCTGCTGCTCGGCGTGCTGGCTGCGGCCGGCGCGGGTGCCCTGCTCTGGGCGCGCCGGCAGCAGGCTGCCCGCGCGGCCGCTGCGGAGCAGGACTTCCGGCAGGTGCGCGCGCTCGCGGAGAGCGACGTCCTCGCGTTCGGCGAGGGGCTGGGCCGGCTCGACCTCGTCGGCAGCCACGACGAGGCGGTCGCCCAGGACTACCAGCGCGCCCTCGACTGCTACGACCGGGCCCGTGCGGCCCTGGACGCGGCTCGTGGCAGCGCCGACCTGGCGGGGGTCTCCAGCGCGCTGGAGGAGGGCCGCTACTCGCTGGCCTGTGCGCAGGCCCGGGTCGCCGGGACCGCGCTGCCCGAGCGGCGCCCGCCCTGCTTCTTCGACGCCCGGCACGGGCCCTCGACCGCCGAGGTCGCCTGGGCTCCGCCCGGCGGGCAGCAACGCTCGGTACCGGTGTGCGCGGCGGACGCCACCCGCATGGCCGACGGCGTGGAGCCGGCCTGGCGACCGGTCCCCACCCGCGGCGGCACCGCGCCACCATGGTCGGCGGGCCCTGCCTACGGCCCCTTCTTCGGCGGTTCCTACGCGGCCTACTCGGGGCTGCTGCCGGGGCTGCTCATGGGCACGATGCTCGGCAGCTCGCTCGGGTGGGGCGGGTACGGCAGCGGCTACGACAGCGGGTACGCCGACGGGCAGGACGCCGCCGGCGACTCCGGAGACGTCGGGGACGCCGGGGGCGGCGACTTCGGGGGCGGCGACTTCGGCGACTTCGGCGGCTTCTAGGGCAGGTGCAGGCGCCGGGCCGCCTCCGCGAGGGAGCCGGACAGCGACGGGTAGACCGTGAACGTCTGGGCCACCTCGTCGACCGTCAGGCGCTGCTCCACGGCCAGCGCGAGCGGGAACACCAGCTCGCTGGCCCGGGGGGCGACCACCACCCCGCCCACGACGATGCGGGTCCCCGCCCGGCAGAACAGCTTGACGAAGCCGTCGTGCAGGCCCTGCATCTTGGCCCGGGCGTTCGTGTCCAGCGGCAGCTTGACCGACACCGCGTTGATGCGGCCGGCGTCGACGTCGGCCTGGGTGACCCCGACGGTGGCGATCTCGGGCTCGGTGAAGACGGTGGCGGACACGGTCCCGAGGTCCAGCGGCGCCACCGCGTCACCCAGGGCGTGCCACATCGCGATCCGGCCCTGCATGGCCGCGACGGAGGCGAGCAGGTGCACGCCGGTGCAGTCCCCGGCGGCGTACACCCCGCGAGCCGACGTCCGCGACACCCGGTCCACCTCGACGAACCCGCCGGGGCCGAGCCGGACGCCGGACTCGGGCAGGCCCACCGCGTCGGTGTTGGGGATCGAGCCCACCGCCATGAGGCAGTGGCTGCCTTCCACGGTGCGGCCGTCGTCCAGCGTCACCAGCACCCCGTCCGCCGTGCGGCGGGCCGCGACCGCCCGGGACCGCCCGAGGACCGCCATGCCGCGCCGGCGGAAGACCCCCTCGAGCACCTCCGCGGCGTCCGGGTCCTCCCCGGGCAGGACCCGCTCCCGGGACGAGACGAGGGTGACCCGGGAGCCCAGCGCCTGGAAGGCGGACGCGAACTCCGCACCGGTGACCCCGGACCCGACGACGACGAGCCGCTCGGGCACTGCCGGCAGGTCGTAGACCTGCTCCCAGGTGAGGATCCGCTCGCCGTCGGGCACCGCCGTCGGGAGCACCCGGGGATGGGCGCCGGTGGCGACGAGGACGACGTCCGCCTCGAGCCGCTCCTGCGCACCGGCCGTGCCGGAGGCCACCACGGAGGCCGGCCCGTCCAGGCGACCCACGCCCTCGACCCACCGCACGCCCTCACCCTCGACGCGGTCCCGGACGTCGAGGGACTGGGCCCGGGCCAGGGCCTTCACCCGTGCGTTGACGGCCGCGAGGTCGACGGAGACCACGTCGGGCGAGGCCGCACCGCCCCCGAGCCGCACGCCGAGCTCGGCGCTCTCGGCGGCCATCGTCATGACCTCGGCCGTCGCGATCAGCGTCTTGCTGGGCACGCAGTCGGTGAGGACGCAGGAGCCGCCCGCGCCGTCCCGGTCGACGACCGTGACCTCCGCACCCAGCTGCGCCGCGACCAGCGCCGCCTCGTAGCCGCCCGGACCACCGCCGATGATCACTGCACGGGTCACGCCCGGCATTCTCTCCCCTACCCTCTCCCCCGTGGCCCTGTACGCGGCGTATGGCAGCAACCTCGACCCCCACCAAATGCTGCAGCGCGCCCCGCACTCCCCGCCGGCGGGCACCGGGTGGCTGGTCGGCTGGCGGCTGACGTTCGGCGGCGCCGACCAGGGCTGGGAAGGGGCGCTGGCCACCGTCGTGGAGGACCCGGACGCCCAGGTCTTCGTCATGCTCTACGACGTCCCGCCGATGGACGAGCGCGAGCTGGACTTCTGGGAGGGCGCGGAGCTCGCGCTGTACCGCAAGCTGCGGGTGCGGGTGCAGACGCTGGACGGGACCGCACTGGCGTGGCTGTACGTCCTGGACGACTACGAGGGGGGCCTGCCCTCGGCCCGCTACCTCGGCATCCTCGCCGACGCTGCCGAGATGGCCGGCGCACCGGCCGACTACGTCGCCGACCTCCGGGCCCGGCCCTGTCGGTCCGTGGGTCCCTGAACGGCGCCGAGCGGTAGCGTCGACGCCGTGACCAGCGACCTCATCGCCACCGCGTCGGCCTGGCTGGCCGAGGACCCCGACGAGGACACCCGGGCCGAGCTCGACGCCCTGATCGCGGCTCGCGACGAGGCCGCCCTCGCCGACCGGTTCGCGGGTCGGCTGCAGTTCGGGACGGCCGGGCTGCGCGGGGCCCTGGGCGCGGGGCCGAACCGGATGAACCGGGCGGTCGTCATCCGGGCGGCGGCCGGGCTGGCCGCCTACCTGCGGGAGCGCGGCGGTGGTGCGGTCGTCGTCGGGTTCGACGCCCGGCACAAGTCGGACGTGTTCGCCCACGACACCGCTGCGGTCATGGAGGGGGCCGGGATCCGGGCCATGGTGCTGCCACGGCCGCTCCCCACCCCTGTCCTGGCGTTCGCGGTCCGCCACCTCGGCGCGGCGGCCGGCGTCATGGTGACGGCGTCGCACAACCCGCCGCAGGACAACGGCTACAAGGTCTACCTCGGTGACGGTTCGCAGATCGTGTCACCGGCGGACGCGGAGATCTCGGCCCACATCGACGCGGTGCCGCGGCTGTCCGACGTGCCGCTGGGCGAGGAGTGGCAGACCCTCGACGACTCGGTCAGCGAGGCCTACCTGGAGCGGGTGGCCGGCCTCGTCCGCTCCGACACCCCGAGGGACCTGCGCATCGCCTACACCCCGCTGCACGGTGTGGGGCGGGACATCCTGCTCGAGGCCTTCGCACGGGCCGGTTTCGCAGCACCGGTCGTCGTGGCGCGCCAGGGCGACCCCGACCCGGACTTCCCGACGGTGGCCTTTCCCAACCCCGAGGAGCCGGGAGCGATGGACCTCGCCCTGGAGGCCGGGCGCACGAGCGGTGCCGACCTGGTCATCGCCAACGACCCGGACGCCGACCGGTGCGCGGTCGCCGTCCCCACTGCCGACGGGTTCCGCATGCTGCGCGGCGACGAGGTCGGGGTGCTGCTCGGCGTCCACCTCCTGGAGCGCGGCGTCCGGGGGACGTTCGCGAACTCCATCGTGTCGTCGTCCCTGCTCGGCAAGGTGGCGGCTGCGGCGGGTGTCCCGTTCGCCGAGACCCTCACCGGGTTCAAGTGGATCAGCCGCGTCGAGGGACTGGGCTACGGGTACGAGGAGGCCCTCGGCTACTGCGTCGACCCGGACGCGGTCCGGGACAAGGACGGCGTCTCCGCCGCGCTCATGGTGGCCGAGCTCGCCGCCCGGGAGAAGGCGCGCGGTCGCACCGTCGAGGACGTGCTCGACGACGTGGCCCGGCGGCACGGGGTGCACGCCACCGACCAGCTGTCGGTGCGGGTGACCGACCTCGAGGCGATCCCCGCAGCGATGTCCCGACTGCGCACCAGCCCGCCCGGGCGGCTCGGCGGCCGCACGGTGGAACGGCTCGACGACCTCTCCCTCGGCTCCGCCAACCTGCCGCCCACCGACGGCCTGCGGTTCTCCCTCGCCGACGCCGGGCGGGTCATCGTGCGACCGTCCGGCACCGAGCCCAAGCTGAAGTGCTACCTCGAGGTCGTCGTTCCGGTCAGGGGCGCGGAGCCCGCGGCGCTCGCCGCGGCCCGGGCCGCGGCCGCCCATGACCTCGCCGCGATCAAGGCCGACCTCGGCGGCGTCCTGGCCCTCGGCTGACGCCCCCGACGCCCGGCCCCCACACCCCACGCTGCCTCGCCAGGTGCCCCTCGCCTGCATGGTGACCTGCACCCCCAGGCGGAGCAGGTCACCAGGCAGCTGGGACGTACCCATGAGCCCGTCGGTCCACAGCTCGGCGGATCGGGCTGGCCGGGCGTGCCAGCGCGGGCCAGCCTCGCTGCCATGGAGGACCTCAGTGCCATCCTGCGTGCCGGACGCCGTACCGCCGACCTGAGCCAGCGCCAGCTGGCGGTCCGCACGGGCCTGTCCGCCTCGACGGTGGCCCGCCTCGAACGACCCGGCACGGCCCACCGGCTCGACCTCTCGACACTGGACCGAGTGCTGGCCGCCCTCGACCTGCGACTGACCGTCCTCGATGCCACCCGGCGTCCGGTGCCTCCGGAGCCTGCGGGCGTCCCGCGCGATCGGGCGGGTCGCCGCTTCCCGGCCCACCTCGACGTCCGGCGGGTCCACCCGTTCGGGTGGAACTGGTGGGGGTGGCTCCGGTACTCGACGTGGGCCGACCCGCCCCAGCCGGTGCACACCTTCGACCTGGACCGGAAGGCCCGAGACCTGCGTCGAGCCCGCACCGACGACTACGATCGCCGGGTGACGACGACGCCGCTCGCCCTGGCCGACCGGGTCGACGAGATCACGCGGTCGGACGCCGCCGTGCGCCGGTTCCTCCACGGCCTGCCCGGCGTCGACCAGGTCGGGGCCGACGCCCGAGCCGCCGACCTGGCCACCCGTTCGGTGAAGACCACCGCCAAGGCCACCGCCATCGACCTGGCCATCAGCATGATCGATCTCACCACGCTCGAGGGCATGGACACCCACGGCAAGGTGCGGGCGCTGTGCGCGAAGGCGATGCGGCCCGATCCCGCCGATCCCACCGCCCCTCCCACGGCAGCGGTCTGCGTCTACAACGACCTGGTGGGGGTGGCCGTGGACGCCCTCGCCGGCTCCGGCGTCCACGTCGCTGCGGTCGCCACCGCCTTCCCCTCCGGCCGGGCCTCGTTGGCCGTGAAGCTGCAGGACACCCGGGACGCCGTGGCCGCAGGGGCCCACGAGATCGACATGGTCATCGACAGGGGCGCCTTCCTGTCCGGGCACTACCTGCAGGTCCACGACGAGATCGCCGCCGTGAAGGACGCCTGCGGCGGCGCCCACCTCAAGGTGATCCTCGAGACCGGTGAGCTGCAGACCTACGACAACGTCCGGCGGGCCTCCTGGCTCGCCATGCTCGCGGGTGCCGACTTCATCAAGACCTCGACCGGGAAGATCAGCCCGGCCGCGACCCTGCCGGTCACCCTCGTCATGCTCCAGGCGGTCCGCGACTACCGGGACCAGGTGGGGCGCCAGGTCGGGGTGAAGCCGGCCGGCGGGATCCGCACGACGAAGGACGCGATCCGCTACCTCGTCCTCGTCAACGAGACGGTCGGCTCCGACTGGCTCGACCCGGAGTGGTTCCGGCTGGGTGCGTCCAGCCTGCTCAACGACCTGCTCATGCAACGGACCAAGCTCGCCACCGGCCGCTACAGCGGCCCCGACTACGTCACGCTGGACTGACCATGGCGAAGCTCGAGTACGCCCCCGCACCCGAGTCCCGGTCGGTCGTGTCGCTGCGGCCCTCCTACGGCCTGTTCGTCGGCGGGGAGTTCGTCGACCCCGTGGACGGCGGGGCGTTCAAGACCATCTCCCCATCCACCGAGGAGGTCCTCGCCGAGGTCGCCGAGGCTGGACCCGCCGACGTCGACCGGGCCGTGGCCGCCGCCCGCCGCGCCTACGGCCGCACGTGGTCACGGCTGTCCGGCCGCGAGCGCGGCAAGTACCTGTTCCGGATCGCCCGCATCATCCAGGAGCGGGCCCGCGAGCTCGCCGTGCTCGAGACGCTCGACAACGGCAAGCCCATCAAAGAGTCCCGAGACGTCGACGTCCCGCTGGTGGCCGCGCACTTCTTCTACTACGCGGGCTGGGCCGACAAGCTCGGCCACGCGGGCTTCGGCCCAGACCCGAGGCCGCTGGGCGTCGCCGGCCAGATCATCCCGTGGAACTTCCCACTGCTCATGCTCGCCTGGAAGGTCGCCCCGGCGCTGGCGGCCGGGAACACCGTGGTGCTCAAGCCGGCGGAGACCACCCCGCTGACCGCGCTGCTCTTCGCCGAGATCTGCCAGCAGGCGGACCTGCCACCCGGCGTGGTCAACATCCTCACCGGGGCGGGCCCCACCGGCCGGGCCCTCGTGGAGCACCCGGACGTGGACAAGGTGGCCTTCACCGGCTCCACCGAGGTGGGCCGGCTCATCGCCGAGGCCGTCGCGGGCAGCGCGAAGAAGGTGACGCTCGAGCTGGGTGGCAAGGCCGCCAACATCGTCTTCGCCGATGCGCCGGTCGACCAGGCGGTCGAGGGCATCGTGCGCGGGGTCTTCTTCAACCAGGGTCACGTCTGCTGCGCCGGCACCCGGCTGCTCGTCCAGGAGTCGGTGGCCGATGTGGTGCTCACCTCGCTCAAGCGCCGGCTGGCCACCTTGCGGCTCGGCGACCCGCTGGACAAGAACACCGACATCGGCGCGATCAACTCCGCCGTCCAGCTCGAGCGCATCCGCGCTCTTGCGGACGTCGGGGAGGCCGAGGGCGCCTCCCGATGGTCGGCGCCGTGCACGCTGCCCGACCGCGGCTACTGGTTCCCGCCGACGGTGTTCAGCGGCGTCGCCCAGACCCACCGCATCGCCCGGGAGGAGATCTTCGGCCCGGTCCTGTCGGTCCTGACCTTCCGCACGCCCAAGGAGGCCGTGGAGAAGGCCAACAACACCCCGTACGGCCTGTCGGCCGGGGTGTGGACGGAGAAGGGCAGCCGCATCCTGTGGATGGCCCAGCACCTGCGGGCCGGCGTGGTGTGGGCCAACACCTTCAACCACTTCGACCCGGGCTCCCCCTTCGGCGGGTACAAGGAGTCCGGCTACGGCCGCGAGGGCGGCCGGCACGGGCTGGAGGCGTACCTGGATGTCTAGGCTCGAGGTGCGCAAGACCTACAAGCTGTACATCGGCGGCAAGTTCCCCCGCTCGGAGAGCGGCCGCAGCTACCCGGTGACCGGAGCCCGCGGGCAGTTTCTCGCCAACGCGGCGCTGGCCTCCCGCAAGGACGCCCGCGACGCCGTGGTGGCGGCCCGCGCCGCCTTCCCCGGCTGGTCGGGGGCGACCGCCTACAACCGTGGCCAGGTGCTGTACCGGGTCGCGGAGATGATGGAGGGCCGCCGCGCCCAGTTCGTCGACGAGGTGCAGGCCGCCGAGGGGGGGCCGCGCCGGGTGGCCGCGGCCGAGGTGGACGCGGCCGTGGACCGGTGGGTCTGGTACGCCGGGTGGACCGACAAGCTAGCCCAGGTGGCGGGCGCGGCGAACCCCGTCGCCGGTCCGTTCTTCAACTTCTCCCTGCCCGAGCCGACCGGCGTCGTCGCCGTGGTGGCACCCCAGCGGTCGTCGCTGCTCGGGCTGGTCTCGGTCCTCGCCCCGGTCGTGGCGACCGGCAACACCGCGGTCGTGCTGGCCTCGCAGGCCCGGCCCCTGCCGGCCGTGACGCTCACCGAGGTGCTCGCCACCTCCGACGTGCCGGGCGGGGTGGTGAACCTGCTCACCGGCGCGGTCGAGGAGGTCGCGCCCTGGCTGGCCTCCCACGGCGACGTCAACGCCATCGACCTCGCCGGGGCCGGCCTGGCGGGCGTCGACCTCGAGCGGGCCGCGGCGGTCAACCTCAAGCGGGTGCGCCGACCCGCCGACCCCGACCTCGACTGGACCGCCGACCCGGGTACCGGTCGGCTGCTGTCCTTCGTCGAGACCAAGACCGTCTGGCACCCGGTCGGCATCTGACCTCAACCCGGCGCCGCGGTCCGCCGATGACAGGCGCATGGAGCAGGCTCCCCGCGAGGAAACCCGGGTCATCCGCCCTGCAGCGGTGCTCGACGAGCGGACCGCCGTCCGCATCCTCGCCGAGCTGGCCCGGCTCGACGTCGGACGAGGTGGGGTCTGGAACGCCAGCTCGTCGCTGTGGCAGCGCTACGACCAGCCCTGGGACGGCCGCGGCGGCAGCCGCGGCAGCGCCACGCTGGTGGGCTCCATCGCGGTCATGTACGACGCCCCGCACCGGCACCAGATCACGATCTACAAGGTGTCGATCACGGCCACCGGGCTGAACAAGGGATGGACCGTCGACTCCTTGTGCGACGACGCACTCTCCTGGGTGGGGCTGACGCTCGAGAGCTGCCCCCGGGCCGAGCTGACGTCGCCCCCGACCGGTGATCCCTTCCGGAAGGCCGCTTACAGCGAGTGAGCCGCCTCGGCTGTCAGTCGGCCGCCCGACGCACGTGGAACGGGTCCCGGGCCGGCGGGTCCAACAGCTGGGCGCGCGGCACGGTGTCGAGGGTCAGGTCCACGCAGCCGAGCGCCGCGTCGCAGAGCGACTCGACGGTCCAGCCCCGCTGGACCCCCGCCCGGCTCAGCGTGACCTTGTAGATCGTGATGTCGTACGCACCGGGCTGGCCGTAGACCACGGCGATCGAGCCGACCAGCTCGGCGCTGCCGCGATCGCCGCCCCGGCCGTCCCAGGGCTGGTCGTAGCGCTGCCACAACGACGGCGTGGCGTTCCAGAGGCCGCCGTCATTGACGTCGTTGGCGTTCATCCAGGCGAGCACCCGCCGGGCCGTCACCTCGCCGAGCACGGCGGACGGCCGGATGATCTGGCTGGTGGCCACCGAGGGGAGCTGCACGTGGATACCGTCGACCGGTCGAGGCCCGGAATTGAGCCGGCCGGCCGGATCAGGCCGTGACCCGGCCCAGGACGAGCGGCAGCGCCTCGGTTGCCCCGCCGACCTCGATCCCGCCCTCCAGGGCCTGCAGCGCCCGGACGAACCGGGTCGGCTCGTCGGTGTGCAGCGTGAGCAGCGGCTGCCCCACGGTGACGGCGTCCCCGGGCTTGGCGTGCATCACCACGCCGGCGCCGGCCGAGACCGGGTCCTCCTTGCGGGCCCGGCCGGCCCCCAGCCGCCAGGCCGCGACGCCGACCGCGTAGGCGTCCAGCCGGGTCAGCGGGCCCGTCGCGGGGGCAGGGACGACGTGGGTCTCGCGGGCCCGCGGGTGCGGTGCGTCGGGGTCGCCCCCCTGTGCGGCGATCATCCGGCGCCAGGCATCCATCGCTGAGCCGTCGGCGAGCCGGTCCGCCGGGTCGACGTCGTCGACGCCCGCCGCGGCGAGCATCTCCCGGGCCAGCAGGAGGGTCAGGGCGACGACGTCGGCCGGCCCACCGCCCGCGAGCACCTCCACGGACTCCTCGACCTCGAGGGCGTTGCCCGCCGTGCGACCGAGCGGGGTGTCCATGGCGGTGAGCAGCGCGACGGTCCGCACCCCCGCCCGGTCCCCGAGGCCCACCATGGTCTCGGCCAGCTCCCGGGCCCGGACGGCGTCCTTCATGAACGCGCCCGATCCCACCTTGACGTCGAGCACCAGGGCTCCGGTGCCCTCGGCGATCTTCTTGCTCATGATCGAGCTCGCGATGAGCGGGATCGCCTCGACCGTCCCGGTGACGTCGCGCAGCGCGTACAGCTTCTTGTCCGCCGGTGCCAGGCCGGAGCCCGCGGCGCAGATGACCGCGCCGACGTCGCGGAGCTGGGCGAGCATCTCCGCGTTCGACAGTGCCGCCCGCCACCCCGGGATCGACTCCAGCTTGTCCAGCGTCCCCCCGGTGTGGCCGAGCCCCCGGCCGGACAGCTGCGGGACGGCGACGCCGCAGGCCGCCACCAGCGGACCCAGCGGCAGGGTGATCTTGTCACCGACGCCCCCGGTGGAGTGCTTGTCCGCAGTGGGCCGGTCCAGCGCCGACCAGTCCATCCGCTCGCCGCTGCGGATCATCGCGTCGGTCCACCGGGAGATCTCCTGCCCCGTCATGCCGTTGAGCAGGATCGCCATGGCCAGGGCTGACATCTGCTCGTCGGCCACCACCCCTCGGGTGTAGGCGTCGACCACCCAGTCGATCTGCGCCTCGCTCAGCTCGCAGTGGTCGCGCTTGGCGACGATGACGTCGACTGCGGCGAACGGCTCGGTGGTCACGCCCGCTCCACGAGGTCGTCGGGGCCGAACGCGTCCGGGAGCACGTCTGCCATCGGGCGGACGCCGGACACGGCACGCAGCAGCAGCTCGGGCCCTCCGTTCTCCCAGAGCAGCTGCCGGCACCGCCCGCACGGCATGAGTGCCGCCCCGTGCTGGTCGACGCACACGACGGCCACCAGGCGCCCGCCCCCCGTCGCGTGCAGCGCGCTCACCAGGCCGCACTCCGCGCACAGCGCCAGCCCGTAGGAGGCGTTCTCCACGTTGCACCCGGCCACGACACGGCCGTCGTCCACCAGTCCGGCCGCCCCCACCTTGAAGTTCGAGTAGGGGGCGTAGGCATGCTGCATGACGGCCACCGCGGCGTCGTGCAGCGCCGCCCAGTCGACGTCGTCGGCGGTCAATGGCTCTCCCCGCGGCGGTATATCTGGCCGTCGGCCGCGGGCATCCGAAGCCGCTGCGAGGCTAGGGCGAGCACGAGCAGCGTGGTGACGTAGGGCGCGATCGAGGCGATCTCGCCGGCGACCTCGTCGGTGACGAGGTACCACCACAGCACGACCGCCCCGATGACACCGACGACGGCGCCGGAGACCCAGCGCTGCCGCCACAGCTGGATCGCGGCGAACAGCCCGAGGAGGATCGCCGCCGCGAGCAGCAGGGCGTGCACGGACGTGCCGCCTTGCCTCAGCTGCAGCGCGTCGATGTACCCGAACAGGCCGGCACCGGAGGCCAGCCCGGCCGGCCGCCAGTTGCCGAAGATCATCGCTGCGAGGCCGATGTACCCGCGGCCGCCCGTCTGCCCCTCGCGGTAGATGTTCGCCGCGTCCGCCAGGTACGCCCCGCCGATGCCCGCGAACACGCCGGACATGACGACGGCCACGTACTTGTACCGGTACACCCTGACACCGAGCGACTCCGCCGCCCAGGGGTTCTCCCCGCAGGAGCGCAGCCGCAGACCGAACGCCGTCCGCCACAGCACCACAAAGCTGGCCACGAGGAGCAGGATCGCCAGCACCGTGATCAGCGACACCCCCGTCGTCAGACCGATGATCAGGTTGGCCACGTCGGAGACGAAGAACCAGTCCTTGTCCGCGATCGGCGAGAGCAGCGAGTCGACACCGGGCACGCTGACCGTCGAGATCGCGTCGAACCGCGGGGACTGCGTCGGCCCGCCCCCCTCGACGCCCTCGAAGGCGACGGCCGACAGGTACTGGGTCAGGCCCAGCGCCAGGATGTTGATGGCCACACCGGAGACGATCTGGTCGACGCCGAAGGTCACCGTCGCCAGCGCGTGCAGCAGCCCACCCAGCGCCCCGAAGGCGATCGCGGCCAGCAGGCCGACCCAGGGGCCCCACTGGTAGGCCGCCCAGCCCATGCCCCAGGTGCCGAGGATCATCATGCCCTCGAGCCCGATGTTCACCACGCCGGAGCGCTCGGACCACAGACCGCCGAGTCCGGCCATCGCGATGGGGACGGCCAGCCCCAGGGCGGCGGCGAAGGTCCCCGCAGACGTGATGTCCTGCGCGTCGGACACGACGCGGACGAACGACAGCAGCAGCATGATCGCGCTGAGCAGGTACAGGGTCCGCCACAGCCGGCGGTTGGCACCCAGCCGAGGGCGGCCCTGAGGTGGGGCTACGGACTCGGTCGTCACGGCGCTCATGCCGGGGCCCCCTCACGCTCGTCGGCACCTGGGCCGATGCCGGTCGGCTCGGCCGTGGCCTGGCCGGTGAGCCGCTGCTGCTCGCGCAGCCGGTAGCGGCGGACCAGCTCGTAGGCGATGACCACGGAGAGGACGATGGTCCCCTGCATGATCGTGACGATCTCCTTGGGCACGCCCTCCAGGTCGAGGATCTGCGCGGAGTTGTCGAGGAAGCCCCAGAGCAGGGCGCCGAAGGCGATGCCGACGGCGTTGTTGCGGCCCAGCAACGCGATCGCGATACCCGTGAAGCCGAGGCCCGCCGGGAAGTCCAGCGAGTACGAGTACGACGAGCCGAGCAGCTGCGGCATCCCGACCAGACCGGCCACGGCGCCGGACAGCAGCATGGCCGCGACGATCATCCTTTTGATGTCCACGCCGCTGCTCACGGCCGCGGACTCCGACATGCCGGTCGCCCGCAGGTCGAAGCCGAACCGGGTGCGGTTGAGCAGGAACCAGTAGCCGAAGCCGACCAGCACCGCCAGGATGGCCAGCCCGTAGACCTTCGACTCGGTGCCCGGGATGATCGCCATGCCCGGGACCTGCCCGCTCGGCGGGATCGGCTCGGTCCCGATGTTGTTGCTGCCCTGCACCTCGACCGCCAGTCGGCCCGGCTGAAGCAGGTACGCGATGACGCCGGTCGCGATGAAGTTCAGCATGATCGTCGAGATGACCTCGCTGACCCCGCGGTAGGCGCGCAGGACGGCGGCGATGCCGGCCCACATGGCCCCGACCAGGACCGCCGTGACCAGGATGACGAGGACGTGCAGTGGCGCGGGCAGGTTGATCGAGCCCCCGACCACGGCGGCCGCGAAGGCAGCCAGCCGGTACTGCCCGTCGACCCCGATGTTGAACAGGTTCATCTTGAACCCGATGGCCACGGCGACGGCCGAGAAGTAGTAGATCGTCGCCGAGTTGAGGATCAGGACCTCGGTACGGGGCTGGGTGCCGTACTCGATCATCTTGCTGAACACGTCGAACGGGTTGTCCCCGACGGCCAGCAGGACCACCGAGATCACGACCACCGAGAACAGGATGGCCAGCACGGGCGCCGCCAGGGCGATCAGGACGCTCCGCAGGTCGAAGCGGCGCCTCATGCCGCCTCACCGGCCCCGGTCATGGCCGAGCCCAGCTGCTGCGGGGTGACCTGTCGGGGGTCGAAGTCGGCGACCAGCTGCCCGCGGAAGATCACGGTCAGCCGGTCCGACATCCCGATGAGCTCGTCGAGGTCCGCGGAGATCAGCAGCACGGCCAGCCCGGCGGCCCGCGCGTTGCGGATGTGCTCCCAGATCGCGGCCTGGGCCCCGACGTCGACGCCGCGGGTCGGGTGCGCAGCCACGAGCACCTGAGGCTCCCCGGTCATCTCTCGGCCGACGATGAGCTTCTGCTGGTTGCCGCCGGACAGCGCTGACGCCGCCACGTCGATGCTCGGCGTGCGCACGTCGTACTCGCGGACGATCCGCTCGGTGTCGGCCCGGGCGCCGCCCCGGTTGAGCAGCGGCCCGCGGGCGTTGGGCGCCATCGTCTGGTGCCCGAGCATCCGGTTCTCCCACAGCGGCGCCTCGAGCAGCAGGGCGGAGCGGGTGCGGTCCTCGGGGATGTAGGCGAGGCCGGCCTCCCGACGCTGCCGGGTCGACCAGTGCGAGACGTCCTCGCCGCCGAGGTGCACCGTGCCGCTGGTCGGGCGACGCACCCCCATGACGGCCTCGACCAGCTCGGCCTGACCGTTGCCCTCGACACCGGCGATCCCCAGGATCTCCCCGCTGCGGATGGAGAACGTCACGTCGCTGAGAACCGTCCGCCCGTCCGGCAGGGTGAGGGTGAGCCCGTCGGCGGTGAGCATCACCCGGTCCTGGACGGTGGACTCCCGCAGCTCCGGGACCGGGAGCTCGCTGCCGACCATCAGCTCGGCGAGCTGGCGGGCGGTAACTGACCGTGGGTCCTCGACGGTGGTGACGGTCGTCCCGCGCCGGATCACGGTGATCTCGTCAGCCACCGACAGCACCTCGTCGAGCTTGTGCGAGATGAAGATCACCGTCAGACCCTCGCCCTTGAGCTCGCGCAGCGCGTCGAAGAGCTCGTCCACCTCCTGCGGCACGAGCACGGCGGTGGGCTCGTCGAGGATGAGGATCCGGGCTCCGCGGTAGAGCACCTTGAGGATCTCCACCCGCTGCCGGTCCCCGACGCCGAGCTCCTCCACCAGCGCGTCGGTCTCGACCTCGAGCCCGTACCGCTGGGAGATCTCGGTGATCCGCTGCCGGGCGGCCTCGAAGTCCAGCCGGCCACCCCGCGTCGGCTCGGCACCGAGGACGACGTTCTCCAGCACGGTGAAGTTGTCCGCGAGCTTGAAGTGCTGGTGCACCATGCCGATGCCGGCGGCGATCGCGTCGGACGGCGACGCGAACGAGACCTCCCGGCCGTCGACGTGGATGGTCCCCTCGTCGGGGCGCAGCAGCCCGTAGAGGATGTTCATCAGGGTGGACTTGCCCGCACCGTTCTCGCCCACGATGGCGTGCACGTGGCCGGCCTGCGCCTTGATGTTGACGTCGCGGTTGGCCACCACCCCGGGGAACCGCTTCGTGATGCCGCTCAGCTCGACCGACGGTGTCGTCGTCGTCATGGTCGCGGGCCCCCTCGGCTCGCTCGGGCAACCTGGTTCCGGGCCCGCACAGGGCGAGGGCCCGGACCGACGCTACCGCGCCGGCCCGGGCCCCACCGGGATTCTCAGCGAGCAGGGGTCACGGCTTTGCCGAGACCGTGATCTCGCCGGAGATGATCTTCTCCTTGAACTCGTCGGCCTTGGCGGTGTACTCCGCGACTGCCGGGTTGGAGGTCGAGTAGCCGACACCCTCCTTGGCCAGGTCGAACGTCTGGATGCCAGTGGCCGGCGCCCCATCGTTGTAGGACTTGACGAACTGGTACACCGCGACGTCGACCCGCTTGATCATGGACGTCAGGATGATGTCCTTGACCTTGGCCAGCGACGGCAGCTTGTACTGGTCGGAGTCGACACCGATGCCCCACGGGCCGGCCGCGGCCTTGGCCGCCTCGAACGCGCCGCTGCCGGACCCGCCCGCAGCTGCGTACACGACGTCGGCCTTGTTGTCGATCATGCCCTGGGCCGTGGTCTTGCCCTTGGCCGGGTCGTTGAAGCCGGTGAAGTCCGGCGGCTGGGTCAGGTACTTCACCTGGACGGTGATGTCGGCGTTGACTGCCTTCGCGCCCTGGGTGTAGCCGGCCTCGAACTTCTGCAGCAGCGGGGTGTTGACACCACCGATGAAGCCGATGTTGCCCGTCTTGCTGGCCGATGCGGCGATCGCGCCAACCAGGAAGGAGCCCTGCTCCTCCGCGAAGACCAGGTTGGCCACGTTGGCGGCGGTGAACGACGCGTCGTCGATGATCGCGAAGCTGGTGTCGGGGAACTCGGCCGAGACAGCCTTCAGCGCGGTCGCGTAGGCGAAGCCGACGGCGATGATCGGGTTGTAGCCGCCGGTGGCGAGCAGCCGCAGCCGCTCCTCCTTCTGGGCGTCGGTCTCGCCGGCGCTGGCCTCGAGCTCCTTCTTCTCGAAGTTGAACTCCTTCTGGGCCTGGTCGAGGCCCCGGGCAGCGGCGTCGTTGAACGACTGGTCGCCGCGGCCACCGATGTCGTACGCCAGGCCGACCTTGTAGCTGGCGGGGGAGACGGACGACCCGGCAGAGGCGCCGCCGCCGTCGCTGTCGCCGCCGCAGGCGGCCAGGGTGAGTGCGCCGGCCATAGCGATGGCGGCGACCTTGATGACCCTGCGCAAAGGGGACTCCTTCCAGTGCGCGCCCCGATGTGGGCGCGATCGTTGTCTCGAGCCTAGCCCCGGGCTTCAGCGCCCCCGACCGCCGAAGGTCCCGTTGACCAGACCGTTACCAGACCGAGAGCAACGCCGCTCCGACGAGCAGCCGCACACCGACCTCGATCGAGCGCTCGTCGACGTCGAACGTGCCCTGGTGCAGGTCACGGGAGACCTCGTCACCCGGCCGGCGCACGCCCAGCCGGGCCAGCGCCCCCGGGATGGACTCCAGGTACCAGCCGAAGTCCTCGCCGCCGAGGCTCTGCTCGACCTCGACAACGGCGTGCTCGCCGACCAGCCGCCACGCCGCAGCCTCCATGAGCTCGACGCTGTTCGCGTCGTTGACGACGGGGGGCACCCCGCGGGTGTACTCGACGTGGACCCGGACGCCGTAGGGCGCGAGCACCGCACGGACGGCGTCCTCGACGACGTCGGGGGCGTCCTCCCAGGCCTGGGAGTCCAGCGACCGCACGGTGCCCTCGGCCTCCCCGACCTGCGGGATCGCGTTGTGCGCGCCGCCCGCCTGGATCCGCCCCCAGACCAGGGACAGGCCCGCCCGCGGGTCCACCCGCCGGGACAGC
>JALOLN010000095.1 GCA_025455945.1 Actinomycetes bacterium | reverse complement strand
CGTCCCCTGGCTGCCGGACTGGACGCACTCCGGGCACTGGAAGCCGACCGACGCGCTGACCATGCAGTCCGGGCAGATGGGCCGGTCGCAGCGGGTGCACCGGATGTGGGTCTCGCGGCCCGGATGCCGGTAGCACGCCGGCGCCACAGGAACCGGGTCGGGCCCGGCGGGGTCGGTCACGCTCGGCTCAGGCCTGGCTGCGCTCGACGACCACCGACTCGACGACCACCGGTTCCACTGGCCGGTCCTGCGCCCCGGTGGCGGTTCCGGCGATGGCGTCGACGACCGCCCGGCTGCCACCGTCGGCGACCTCACCGAAGATCGTGTGCTTGAAGTTCAGCCACGGGGTGGCGGCCACGGTGATGAAGAACTGCGAGCCGTTGGTCCCCGGTCCGGCGTTGGCCATGGCCAGCAGGTACGGCCGGTCGAACTGCAGCTCCGGGTGGAACTCGTCGGCGAAGGTGTAGCCGGGCCCCCCGCGCCCGGTGCCGAGCGGGTCCCCGCCCTGGATCATGAACCCGGCGATCACGCGGTGGAACACCGTGCCGTCGTACAGCCGGTCCGTCGTGGTCGCACCGGTCTGCGGGTGCCGCCACTGCCGGCCGCCCTCCGCGAGCTCGACGAAGTTCGCAACGGTCTTCGGCGCGTGGTCCGGGAACAGCACGAGCCGGATGTCGCCACGGTTCGTGTGCAGGGTCGCGTGCAGCTGCTCGGCCACGGTCGGCCGCCTCCTTCGGTGCGTCCGGACGCCGTCCGGCGCCCCCGACGATCCTGCCATGGGGATTGCGTGGCGCCCACCGGGGCGAGAGGGTGGGAGCACCATCCGTACGCCCGTGAGCAGGGGGAAACCCGTGAGCACCCAGTCCAGCGCGACGATCGTCGAGAAGGCCAACGAGCTGGCCCAGGAGCTGCTGCCGAAGGTCACCGAGGTCATGGGGTCCGCCAAGGAGCAGCTGGCGCCCCAGATCGACAAGGCCGTCGAGGTGGCCAAGGAGGCGCTGCAGGCCGCCTCCGAGGCGCTGACGAAGGACCCCGCGAAGGCCGAGGCCGGCGCCGTCGTCGCGGCCGAGGCGGGCGAGGCGGTGCAGCCCGGTCGCCGCCGCTGGCCGCTCGCCGTGCTGGGTCTGGCGCTGGCCGCCGGCGCGGCCGTGACGGCCAAGGTGCTCGCCGGGCGCAAGAACCGCGACGAGCAGGTGGAGTGGCCCACCTACGAGCCCCCGGGGACCGACGTGGACGCCGCGGTGGCCGAGGCGAAGAAGACGGTGGCGGACGCCGCCGACGTCGCAACCGAGACCGTGACGAACACGGCGAAGGACGCCGGTGAGACCGCGGGAGAGGTTGCCGAGGCCGCGGAGGAGCAGGTCACCGACATCACCGACGCCGCCGCCGAGAGCGCCAAGGGCTCCGCGTAGCCCGGCGGTCGTCGGCCGCGGTCACCGCTACCGACGTGCCGTGGAGACGAGGGGACTCGAACCCCTAACCCCCGCCTTGCAAAGGCGGTGCTCTGCCAGTTGAGCTACGCCCCCAGGGAGGGGCCCCGTGCAGCCCGCGCCTAGCGCAGGTCGGCGGTCTCCTGCGTCGCCTCGGTCCAGAGGTCCTGCTCGAGCTTGTCGGCCTGGATCTTCTTCCAGACCAGGAACCCGCCGAGCGCAGCGACACCGAGGACCAGGAGCTTCTTCACGGTTGCGACCTCCTTGAACGGCCGCGTCAGTCCCGGTCGGCCCGGGGACGTCGACCAGACGTGCCTGGCCGACAGCATAGTTGTGGGCCTAGGAGGACTTGAACCTCCGGCCTCTTCCTTATCAGGGAAGCGCTCTAACCGTCTGAGCTATAGGCCCGCTGCGGACGCACAGGTTACCGGACCCGCGGGGGGCCGCCCAACCGGCCCGTGGGTCAGCTGCCCTCGGTCAGGGTGACCTCGGCCCCGCCCACCATCCCGGTGGCCAGGTTGAACAGGAAGGCCGTGAGCGTGGCCAGCGCGGTCAGCAGGACGATGTCGATGACGGCCACCAGCAGCGCGAAGGTCATGACCCGCGGCAGCGAGAGGACCTCCTCGACGCTGAAGGCCGCGCTGTCGCCGGTGACCTCGGCGACCTGCTCGGAGATGGCCGCGAAGACGCCTGCGGTGTCGAGGACCCACCACAGCAGCATCGTGGACACCAGCATGATGATCGCCAGCGCGATCGACAGCAGGAAGCCGAGCTTCATCACCGACCACGGGTCGACCCGCGTCAGGGCGACCCTGGCCTTGCGCCGGACCGGGGCAGCCGCTGGACCGACGACCGGGTCGACCACCGTCCCCGTCGCCTCCAGCGGCCCGGCACTCACGCGTCAGCCTCCTCCGTCGGACCCTCGGTCGGGGGTGCCTCGTCCGCACCGTCGTCCGGGTCGCCCTCGGTCTCGCCGTCGGTGTCGTCGCGTTCCGCGGTGCGGGCCACGGCGACGACGCTGTCACCGTCGGTCACGGAGGTCAGCGTCACACCCATGGTGTCACGACCGGTGACCCGAACCTCGGCAACGGGCGTGCGAATCACCTCACCGGAGGCCTTGATGGCGTAGATCTCGTCGTCCTCGTCGACCACCATGGCACCGACGAGGCCGCCCCGCTCGGGGTTCTCCAGCCGCATCGCACGGACCCCGTAGATGCCGCGGCCCTTCGGCGCCCAGGCGTCGACGAGGGTGCGCTTGGCGTACCCCGCATCGGTCGCGGTGAGCACGAACGCGCCGGCGCGGACGACGTCCATGGAGAGCAGCTCGTCGCCACGCCGGAAGCTCATGCCGCGCACGCCGTAGGTGGCGCGGGCCATCGGCCGCAGCACGTCGTCGTCGGCGTGGAAGCGGGCCGACTGCCCCTTGCGGCTCACCAGCAGCAGGTCGTCGTCCGGCGAGACCAGCCGCGCAGCGATCACCTCGTCACCGTCACGCAGGTTGATGGCAACGACGCCGCCCGAGCGGTTGGAGTCGTAGTCGCCCAGCGGCGTCTTCTTGACGGTGCCGCTTCGGGTGGCCAGCACGAGGTACGGCGCGACCTGGTAGTCCGGGATCTCCAGCACCTGGGCGATCCGCTCGTCGGGCTGCAGCGCCAGCAGGTTCGCCACGTGCTGCCCGCGGGCGTCGCGGCCGGCCTCGGGCAGCTCGTAGGCCCTGATCCGGTACACCCGGCCGGTGCTGGTGAAGAACAGGATCCAGTCGTGCGTCGACGAGACGAACAGGTGCTCCACCAGGTCGTCCTGGCGCAGCTGCGCTCCCCGCACCCCACGACCGCCGCGGCGCTGCAGCCGGTACAGGTCGGTCTTGGTGCGCTTGGCGTAGCCGTCGCGGGTGATCGTGACGACGACGTCCTCCTCGGCGACGAGGTCGGCCATGGACAGCTCGCCGTCCGCGGCGACCAGCTGGGTGCGTCGCTCGTCGCCGAACTTCTCGACGATCGCGGCCAGCTCCTCGCTGACGATCGTGCGCTGCCGCTGCTCGCTGGCGAGGATCGCCCGCAGCTCGGCGATCTGGGCCTCGATCTCGGCGAGGTCGTCGATGATGCGCTGCCGCTCCAGTGCAGCAAGCCGCCGCAGCTGCATGTCGAGGATGGCGGTCGCCTGCACCTCGTCGATGTCGAGCAGCGCCATCAGCCCGCCCCTGGCCTCCTCGGCGCTGGGCGAGCGCCGGATGAGGGCGATGACCTCGTCGAGCTGGTCGAGGGCCTTGACCAGACCGCGCAGGATGTGCGCCCGCTCTTCGGCCTTGCGCAGCCGGAACGCGGTCCGCCGCCGGATGACCTCGATCTGGTGGGTCACGTAGTGCCGGACGAACTCGTCCAGGCGCAGGGTGCGGGGGACGCCGTCGACGAGGGCCAGCATGTTGCAGCCGAAGGTGTCCTGCAGCTGGGTGTGCTTGTACAGGTTGTTGAGGACGACCTTGGCCACCGCGTCGCGCTTGAGCACGATGACCAGCCGCTGCCCGAGCCGCTCGTTGCCCTCGTCGCGGACGTCGGCGATGCCGCCGATCCGGCCGTCCTTGACCAGCTCGGCGATCTTCAGCGCCAGGTTGTCGGGGTTGACCTGGTACGGCAGCTCGGTGACGACCAGGCAGGTCCGGTTGTTGATCTCCTCGACCTCGACGACCGCTCGCATGGTCACCGAGCCGCGTCCGGTGCGGTAGGCCTCCTCGATACCGCGCCGGCCGACGATGAGCCCCCTGGTGGGGAAGTCCGGACCCTTGATCCGCTCGACCAGGGCGTCGAGCAGCTCCTCCGCGGAGGCCTCCGGGTGAGCCAGGTACCACTGGACGCCGGCGGCCACCTCGCGCAGGTTGTGCGGCGGGATGTTGGTGGCCATCCCCACGGCGATGCCGGCCGAGCCGTTGACCAGCAGGTTGGGGAACCGGCTGGGCAGGACGCCGGGCTCCTGGGCCCGGCCGTCGTAGTTCGGCGAGAAGTCGACGGTGTCCTCGTCGATGTCCCGCATCATCTCCATCGCGAGCGGCGCCAGGCGGCACTCGGTGTAGCGCATGGCCGCCGCCGGGTCGTTGCCGGGGGAGCCGAAGTTGCCGTTGCCGTCGACGAGGGGGTAACGCAGCGACCAGCCCTGCGCCAGCCGAACGAGGGTGTCGTAGATCGCCGAGTCGCCGTGCGGGTGGTACTGGCCCATGACGTCGCCGACGACCCGCGAGCACTTGGAGTAGCCACGGTCGGGCCGGTACCCGCCGTCGAACATCGCGTAGAGGACGCGCCGGTGCACCGGCTTGAGCCCGTCGCGAACGTCCGGCAGGGCCCGGCCGACGATGACGCTCATCGCGTAGTCGAGGTACGAGCGGCTCATCTCCGAGCCGAGCTCGACCGGCTCGATGCGCCCGCCCTCGGGGGGCAGGGTGGTCTCGGTCACCTCAGGGGGTCCTCTGCTCTGGTCGGGTGCTGGGTCCGGGGGCTCAGATGTCCAGGAACCGGACGTCCTTGGCGTTGCGCTGGATGAAGTGGCGGCGCGCCTCGACGTCCTCGCCCATCAGCACGCTGAAGAGCTCGTCGGCCTGGACGGCGTCGTCGAGGGTCACCTGGAGCAGCACCCGCTGGTCGGGGTCCATCGTGGTCTCCCACAGCTCCTTCGCGGGCATCTCACCGAGCCCCTTGAACCGCTGGATGCCGTCCTCCTTGGGCAGCCGCCGGCCCGCCTCCTGCCCGAGCCGGATCAGCGCGTCGCGCTCGCGGTCGGAGTAGGCGTACTGGACACCGTCCCGCCCCGCCCACTTGATCTTGTACAGCGGGGGCTGGGCGAGGTAGACGTGACCTGCCTCGACGAGCGGGCGCATGAACCGGAACAGCAGGGTCAGCAGCAGGGTGCGGATGTGCTGGCCGTCGACGTCGGCGTCCGCCATCAGCACGATCTTGTGGTAGCGCAGCTTGGCGATGTCGAAGTCGTCGTGCACCCCGGTGCCGAGGGCGGTGATGAGCGCCTGCACCTCGTTGTTCTGCAGCACGCGGTCGATGCGGGCCTTCTCGACGTTGAGGATCTTGCCGCGGATCGGGAGGATCGCCTGGAAGCGCGAGTCGCGCCCGCCCTTGGCGGACCCGCCTGCGGAGTCGCCCTCGACGATGTAGAGCTCGCAGCGCTCGGGGTCGGTCCACTGGCAGTCGGCCAGCTTGCCGGGCAGGCCGCCGGACTCCAGCAGCCCCTTGCGCCCACGGGCCAGGTCGCGGGCCTTGCGCGCGGCGATGCGCGCCGACGCGGCCGCCACGGCCTTGCGGGCGATCTCCTTGCCCTCAGTGGGGTTCTGCTCGAACCAGGCCCCGAGCCACTCGTTGACGACCTTCTGGACGACGGTCTTGGCCTCGGTGTTGCCGAGCTTGGTCTTGGTCTGCCCCTCGAACTGCGGCTCGCGCAGCTTGACGGAGACGATGGCGGTCAGCCCCTCCCGGACGTCCTCGCCGGAGAGGTTGGCGTCCTTCTCCTTGAGCACGCCCCACTCGCGGGCGAACTTGTTGACCAAGGTGGTGAGCGCGGACCGAAACCCCTCCTCGTGTGTGCCGCCCTCGTGGGTGTTGATCGTGTTGGCGAAGGTGTACACCGACTCCTGGAACCCGGCGTTCCACTGCATGGCGACCTCGACGGACATCCCGGCGGCGAGGTCCTCGGACTCGAAGTCGATGACGCTGCGGTGCGCGGCGCCCTTCTTGGCGTTGATGTGCCGGACGAAGTCGGAGATCCCCCCGTCGTAGCGCCAGGTCAGCTCGAGCGGGCCGTCGGCGGGGCGGCCCTCGTCCGCGGCGTGCTCGGGACGCTCGTCACGCAGGGTGATCGTGAGGCCCTTGTTGAGGAAGGCCATCTCCTGGAAGCGCCGGGCCAGGGTGTCGACGTCGTAGTCCGTCGTCTCGAAGATCTCGGGATCGGCCCAGAAGGTGATCGTGGTGCCGGTCCGGTCGGTGTCGCCCCTGCGCTGCAGCGGGGCGGCCGGGCGGGAGTACTCGTAGCTCTGCGTCCACCGGTGGCCGTCTCGGCTGATGTCGACCTCGAGCCGGGACGACAGGGCGTTGACCACCGACACGCCGACACCGTGCAGGCCGCCGGACACGGCGTACCCGCCCCCGCCGAACTTGCCGCCCGCGTGCAGGACGGTGAGCACGACCTCGACGGCGGGCTTCTTCTCCACCGGGTGCTCGTCGACGGGGATGCCGCGGCCGTTGTCCTCCACCCGGACCCCGCCGTCGGACTGCAGCGTGACCATGATGAGGTCGCAGCACCCGGCCAGGGCCTCGTCGACGGAGTTGTCGACCACCTCGTACACCAGGTGGTGCAGGCCGCGCTCACCCGTCGAGCCGATGTACATGCCCGGACGCTTGCGGACGGCGTCGAGCCCCTCGAGGACGGTGATCGACGTGGCGTCGTACGACACGGGGCAGGGCTCCTGACGGTTCGCGGGACACGTGCACGGCGCGGGCCGCGCGCCACGACAGCGGCAGCAGCGGCCCGGAACCTCCTCAGTCTAGTCGCTCCGCGACCCCCAGACGGCGGCTGCGCGGCCCCTGGGGACAGGTTTCGGGCCCGACGGCCCCAGGGGTGGTGTCCCCCTACGCCAGAGACCCTCCCGGACGGCGCCACGCACGTTCTGCCGCGGTCAGCCGTAGGTGTCCCGGGGTCCCCGGCCGCGCACGTGCAGCCGCCCCTTGCGCCACGACGGCCGGCCCGGTCCCAGGACCAGCACCCGGGCGACGGTGCCCTGTCCGCACTCCTCGTTCAGCCGGCGGACCAGCACGGGGGCGAGCAGCCGGATCTGTGTGGCCCAGGCGGTGGACTCGGCTCGGACGGTCAGCACGCCGTCGGCCATGGACTCGGCGGCGCAGTGCGCGGCGAGGTCCGGCCCGACGATCTCCGCCCACCGGCCGAGCACGCCGCCGGCCGCCAGCGGCTCCTCCCAGCCACGGTCGGCCCGCAGCCGGTCGACCGCCCGGCCGAGCGGCTGCGGGTCGCGGTCGTCCGGGCCGGCGCCGCTGCGGGCGGAGTTCTCCGTGGCCCGGCCACGAGCGGTCCGGACCGACGGGCGGAGGCCGCCGGACCGGGCCCGCGCATCGGTGCGCACCTGGGCGAGCAGCGCCTTCGCCAGGTCGATGCCCGAGGGGGGCGGGGCGGCGTCCTCGCGCTCATCGGAC
>JALOLN010000313.1 GCA_025455945.1 Actinomycetes bacterium | reverse complement strand
CGCGCCCTGGCTCCTCCTGGCCGGCGCGCTCGCGCTCGAGGTGGCCTGGCTGCTCCTGGCCCGGCCGCTGCTCCCCCTGGGCGGCACCTGGACGGTGCGCCCGGGGCCGCCGACGCTGGCCCACCGGATCGGTGACGTGGCGCACCTGCTGGCCGTCCCGCTCGTGGTGGCCGCCCTGGTCCGGCTGCCGCATGCCTCGGGCGACCGGCTGCGGCTGGTCCAGCGGGGGTTCGACGCCGCGGCCGTGGCGCTGGCCCTTGTCGTGGTGGGCCTGCGCCTGGTTCTGCCCGCGGCGCTCCCGGCGGCGGACCCGCTGGACGGCGCGCTGCTCGGTGCCCAGGCCGTCGGTTCCCTTGTCGTCGTCACCGTCGCGGTGGTGGTGCTGGGACGGCTGCCCCGACCCGGGGGGACGTCGCTGGCGTCGTTCGGCTCGGTGGCGGTGGGAGTCGTGCTCGTCGTGGTCGGTGACGTCGCCGCCCGGCTGACGTCGGCGGGACGGCAGCCGCTGCTGACCGCCGCAGGGACGGCGCTCACCCTGGCCGGGTTCGTCCTCGTCGTGGCGGGTGCACGGCGGCGGCTCACCCTGCGGGTGCGGGGTGCGAGCGCTCGGCTGCGCCCCGCGGTGCAGGCCCTCGCCGGTGTCGTCCCCATGGTGCTGGCGGGCACGGTCCTCCTGCTCGGCGCCGTCGCGGGTGGGCCGGCCGGGCCCGGGGAGGGGCTCGGCGTCGCCCTCCTGGCGGCCGTCGTGGCGGGTGCTGCGCTGAGCCGGGTCGAGGCGCAGGCGCTGGCGCGCACCGTGGAGGAGCGGGTCACCGCGCGCACTGTGGACCTCGGCGCCCGCGAGAAGTGGTTCCGCTCGCTCGTCCACCATGCCTCGGACGTCGTGACGGTGCTCGACCCCTACGGCGTGGTGCGCTTCCAGACCCCCTCCGGGCAGGCGCTCCTCGGACACCGCCCGCAGGAGCTGGTCGGGACGCCGTTCGACCGGCTGCTCGGCCCTGCGGACGAGGAGCGGCTGGGCGACGCCCTGCTCGCCGCCGTCCGGCACCCGGGGGAGAGGCAGACCCTGGACCTGGAGATCTGGCACCGGGACGGTCACGCGGTGCGCACCGCGGCCACCGTGACGTCGCTGCTGGACGACGCCGACGTCCGTGGTCTCGTGGTGACGCTGCACGACGTCTCGGCGGACCGTCGGCTCGCGGAGGAGCTCAGCGCCCAGGCGTCGACCGACCCGCTCACCGGCCTGGCCAACCGGACGCAGTTCCGTGATCGGGTCGAGGCGGCGGCGGCCGGTGCCCGCCGTCGGACCGTGGGGGTGCTGTTCATCGACCTCGACGGCTTCAAGGGGGTCAACGACAGCCTCGGGCACCAGGCCGGGGACCGCCTGCTCGAGGTCGTCGCCCTGCGGCTGCGCGGCTGCGTCCGCCCGGGTGACACAGTGGCCCGCCTGGGGGGTGACGAGTTCGCGATCCTCGTCTGCGGGCCGGACGCCGAGGAGGCGACGACGTGGGTGGCCCGGCGGGTGTGGCAGCAGATGGCGCACCCGGTGCTCCTCGACGGCCGCGAGACCACCCTCGGCGCCTCGACGGGCGTGGCAGTCAACGACCGGGGCGACGAGACCGCTGAGCAGCTGCTGCGCAACGCGGACCTGGCCATGTACCGCGCGAAGGCCGGTCGGCAGGCGATGTTCGTGCGGTTCGAGGAGCAGATGCGCGACGCGATGCTCGCGCGGGCGCGCCGTCAGGACGGGCTGCGCCAGGCGCTGCGCCGTGGCGAGGTCGTCGTCCTCTACCAGCCCGTTGTCGAGCTGGCCTCCGGCCGGTTGGTGGGCGCCGAGGCGGTGACGCAGTGGATCCACCCCGAGGAGGGGCCGGTCCCGCCGCAGGAGCTCGTCACCCTGGCCGAGGAGACCGGACTGGTGCACGAGATCGGCTCCTGGGCCCTGCGTGAGGCGTGCCGGCACGCGGTGGGATGGCAGGGGCTCGTGGGCGACGACGTCTTCCGGGTCGGGGTGAACGTCTCGGTGCGCCAGCTCGTCCCGGCCTGGCCGCGGGTGGTGCGCGGCATCCTCGCGGCGACTGGACTGCCGCCCGAGGCGCTGACGCTGGAGGTCACCGAGTCGGTGCTCGCCGAGCGCGCCGAGGAGGTGCTGGAGCTGCTCCGGGGCGTGCGCCGGCTCGGCGTCGGCCTGGTGCTGGACGACGTCGGCACCGGGGTGTCGTCGCTGTCTTCCCTCACCCGGCTGCCGGTCGACGCGCTCAAGGTCGACCGCTCGTTCGTCGAGCAGCTCGGCCGCCCGGCGGAGGGTGCGGCCGAGCACACCGAGAGGGCGTCGCGACGGCCGAGCAGCGAGCCGTGCTGGTGGACCTCGGGTGCGACCTCGCCCAGGGGCCCCTGTTCGCCGCGCCCATGACGGCGGCGGAGCTGACCGCTGTGCTCGGCGCCGCCACCCCAGGCGCCCCCGGCGCCACCCCCGCGATCCAGG
The DNA here is from genome assembly GCA_025455945.1 of Actinomycetes bacterium. Classification (GTDB taxonomy): domain Bacteria; phylum Actinomycetota; class Actinomycetes; order Prado026; family Prado026; genus Prado026. The sequence goes on along the minus strand of JALOLN010000313.1, from coordinate 437 downwards.
GAGCCGTTCTCGGCCGCTGAGCCGAGCTGGCTTCCCTCGATCATGGAGCGGGAGCGGCCGTCCACAGGGTGGACGTCGTCCACCGAGCCGGGCCGAGCAGGGTCCGCCCCCGCCGGGCGACCGCACTCTGCTGGTCATGGCACCCGAGGACCAGGATGGTCTGCTCACCCGCGCCCAGGCACTGACGCTCGGCATCAGTGACAACGCCCTGGCCCACCGGGTCGGACCGGGTGGGCGATGGCAGCGGGTGCTGCCCCGCGTCAACGCGACCTTCACCGGCCGGCTCACCGCGGACCAGCGCCGGACGGCGGCCCTGCTGGACGCCGGGCCGGAGGCGGTGCTCGGCGGCGCCACCGTGGTGGCCCTGCTGGGGCTGCGCTACGGCCCGACGCCGGCCCGGGTGCACGTCCTGCTGCCGCACTGGGTGCGACGGCGGT
>JALOLN010000312.1 GCA_025455945.1 Actinomycetes bacterium | reverse complement strand
GCGGTCCGGGTGCGGTTCAGCTCGTCCGTGCGGGACACGTCGGTTCTCCTCGGCAGGCTCGGGTGGAGTCGGGCGCCAGGGTAGGCGATCTTGTCCGGCGGCGCCCGTCAGCGCGATGCCACACCGTTAGGCTGCCCGCGTGGGCTTCGACGTCGTCCGGCTCGGCTTCGGCGCCGACGCCGTGGACTACGAGACCGCCTGGGCCGAGCAGCGGCAGGTGCACGCGGCCGTGGTGGCCGGCGAGCGGACCGACACCGTCCTGCTGCTCGAGCACACCCCGGTGTACACGGCCGGCCGGCGCACCTCCGACTGGGAGCGGCCGGTGGACGGCACCCCGGTCGTCGACGTCGACCGTGGCGGCAAGATCACCTGGCATGGTCCCGGCCAGCTCGTGGGCTACCCGATCCTGCGGCTGCCGGACCCGGTCGACGTGGTGGCCTACGTCCGGCGGGTCGAGCAGCTGCTCATCGACGTGTGCTCCACCCTCGGCGTGGCCACCTCCCGGGTGCCGGGGCGCAGCGGGGTGTGGGTGCCCTCCGACGACCGGGGACCGGACCGGAAGGTGGGTGCCGTCGGCATCCGGGTGGCCCGCGGTGTGACCATGCACGGCTTCGCCCTGAACTGCGACTGCGAGCTGGCCTGGTTCGACCGGATCGTGCCGTGCGGGATCGCCGATGCGGGGGTGACGTCGCTGAGCCGGGAGCTGCGCCGGCCGGTGCCAGTCGCCGAGGCGCTGCCCCTGGTCGAGGCTCGGCTGGCCACGCTGTCGGCCGCCGTCCCGGCGTAGGCTGACCCGGTGACCGTCGCCCCGGAGGGCCGTCGCCTGCTGCGCCTGGAGGCGCGCAACGCCGAGACCCCGATCGAGCGCAAGCCGCCGTGGATCAAGACGCGGCTGCGGACCGGCCCGGAGTACCGCGACCTGCACGCCCTGGTGCGCCGCGAGGGCCTGCACACGGTGTGCGAGGAGGCCGCCTGCCCCAACATCTACGAGTGCTGGGAGGACCGCGAGGCGACCTTCCTCATCGGCGGCGCCCAGTGCACCCGGCGCTGCGACTTCTGCCAGATCGACACCGGCCGGCCGGCCGAGCTGGACCGCGACGAGCCGCGCCGGGTCGCCGAGTCGGTGCAGACCATGGGCCTGCGCTACGCCACCGTGACCGGTGTGGCACGCGACGACCTCGACGACGAGGGGGCGTGGCTGTACGCCGAGACGGTCCGGGCGATCCACGACCTCAACCCCGGCACCGGCGTCGAGCTGCTGGCCCCCGACTTCTCCGGCCGCGCCGAGCTGCTCGCTCAGGTCTTCGCCGCCGCGCCGGAGGTGTTCGCGCACAACCTCGAGACGGTGCCGCGGGTGTTCAGGCGGATCCGCCCGGGGTTCCGCTACGACCGCTCCCTGGCGGTGCTCGCGGCCGCGGCCGAGGCCGGGCTGGTCACCAAGTCCAACCTCATCCTCGGGCTCGGCGAGACCCGCGCGGAGGTCGAGGCGGCGCTGGCGGACCTGCGGGCCGCCCGCTGCGCGCTGGTGACGATCACGCAGTACCTGCGCCCGTCGGCGCGCCACCACCCGGTCGAGCGCTGGGTGCCGCCCGAGGAGTTCGACGAGCTCGCCGCGCACGCGGAGGCGCTCGGCTTCCACGGCGTGATGAGCGGCCCGATGGTGCGTTCGTCGTACCGTGCCGGGCGTCTCTACCGGCAGGCCGTCGCCGCCCAGGCGCCGGCCGGAGAGGCCTGATCCGTGGCCGACCTCGTCTACCCGCCGGTCATCGGCCTGGTCCGGGCGACGTTCGCCGCGCTCGGCCTGCGCTTCACCGTCAGCGGTGAGGAGCACGTGCCGCGCACCGGCGGCGCGGTCATGGCGATCAACCACACCGGCTACCTGGACTTCACCTTCGCCGGCCTGCCCGCGCGCAAGCACCGGCGGCTGGTGCGGTTCATGGCCAAGGACGTCACCTTCAAGCACCCCGTCTCCGGCCCGCTGATGCGCGGCATGCACCACATCCCCGTCAACCGCGAGGCGGGGGCCGCCGCCTACGACGCCGCCGTCCAGGCCCTGAGGGCCGGGGAGATCGTCGGCGTCTTCCCCGAGACGACCATGAGCCCCTCCTTCGAGCTGCTGCCGTTCAAGCAGGGCGCCGCACGGATGGCCCAGCAGGCAGGGGTCCCGATCCTGCCGACGGTGATCTGGGGCTCGCAGCGGGTGCTGACCTACGGGCGGCGACGGCCGGTGAGCCTGAAGACGATCCCGCTGAGCGTGGACGTCGGGGCGCCGGTCGTCGTGGCACCGGACGAGGAGACTCGGACCGGTGGTGGCTGCCCGCCCGGCTGGGTGGCAGCGCCCCCACCGCCGAGGAGGGGCTGGCCATGGTCCGGGCCAAGGAGAGCCGCCGCCGGGCTTCCGGCGACCCCCCTTCCCGTTGATCAAGGGCTAGAGCACCAATCCCGTCCTTCCCGGTGGTCGTCTGTTCCTTGATCAACGGACGAGTCGCCTAGGCTGGCCCGCATGGCCGCGAAGAAGAAGCAGAAGGACAAGGTGGGCCGGGTCGCACAGATCCGCCAGGCCTACCGGATCGCCCGGCAGACCGACACCCGGCTCGGCT
>JALOLN010000094.1 GCA_025455945.1 Actinomycetes bacterium | reverse complement strand
GGACGCCGTGACCGCGGAGACCGTCGCCTGGGTGCTCGGCATCGGGGAGGGTCGAGGGCGGGCTGTGCCGGGGAGGGAGTCTCCAGGACCGACGCTCGGTGATCTGTAGATTGTATGCAAAAGCCCAAGCGTCGCCGCGGCCCGGCGATCCAGGCCGTGATCCCGACGCGCGGGTATGGACGGCACTGCGTGCGGGAGACTCCGGGCATGACCGGCCGCCTCGTGTACAGCGCGCTGCAGTCCCTCGATGGGTTCCTGGAGGACGTCGACGGCCGCTTCGACTGGGGCACGCCCGACGTCGAGCTGCACGGGTACATCAACGCGCTCGAGGGCGGCATCGGCACGCACCTCTACGGCCGGCGGATGTACGAGGTGATGACCTACTGGGAGACGGTCGGCGACGGGCCGGACGTCGCCCCCGTCGAGGCGGCGTACGGCCGGCTGTGGCGCGCGCTCGACAAGGTGGTCTACTCGACGACCCTGCCCGAGGCCGCGACGCCGCGGACCCGCCTCGAGCGCACGTTCGACCCGGACGCCCTGCGGGCGATGAAGTCGGTCGCCGACCGCGACCTCAGCATCGGCGGCCCGGACGTGGCAGGGCACGCCTTCCGGGCCGGGCTCGTGGACGACGTCCACCTCTTCGTGTTCCCGGTGGTCCTGGGCGGCGGCAAGCCGGCGGTGCCCCGGGACGTCGCGCTGCAGCTGGAGCTCGTTCACGCCCGGACGTTCGGGTCAGGCGTGGTGCACCTGCACCACCGGGTCAGGACCGACTGACCCGGGCCCGGTTGGGGGTCAGGACCCGCCGCCCGCCTTCCGGCGGTGCAGGTGGATCCCGCCCTCCGGGCCGTGCGTCCGGGGCGCCTGCTCCTTGCGATGCTCGTCCTCACCGACCGCGTCGTGCGCGTGCTTGCGGTCCAACGCCTCACGCATCTTCGCCTTCAGGTCCTCGTTGTCGCTCTTCGGCGCCTGCTCCATGCCGCCAGCGTGGCACAGCAGGGGGGCCGACGCCATGGGCGGGGCGGTCGCGGCTCAGCGGATCAGGCGCTGGCGTGCCAGCGCCCCGAGCGCGCCGAGGAACGGCCCTGGCGGCAGGGCGGCCACGACCGCGGCCACGTCCACCGGGCTGGCGCCGCCGTCGAGGAACCGCAGCACCCGGTCCACGGGCACGTCCCGGAACAGCGCGAGGAACGCCGGCTCGAGGTCAGCGCGCTCGCGGGCCAGCGCGGCCAGCCAGATCGCGTCGAGCGCGCGGTCGCGTCGTGGGTCCGGCGGGATCCCGAAAGGGTGCCCATGCCGGGACAGCGACGCGACGATCGCCCCGGTGTCGGCCAGGACCCGGGTGACGGCGTACCCCGTCGAGGCCCGCACGCGACCGCCCCGCGCGCCGATCCGCAGCATGCGCTGCCCGGTGCGGCGCGGCGCGGGGCGGCCGGGCAGCGGCGTGACGCCCCGCTCCTCGGCCTCGATCGTCCAACGGCTGCTGCCCACCACGCGGGCGACGGCCGGTAGTGGATCGGGGAGGTCCATCGAGGGGCCCATGCGCACGGCCATGACCATGGCGCGCCGCTCGTCGACGGGCAGCACGTAGGCGAATCCGAGGTCCGGGCCGTCGTCGGCGGAGAAGTCCAGGAGCGTGGCGGCGGCGGGATCCACCGTCGGGGCCCCGGTGCGGACCCAGACCCCGCGGAACGCCTGGTGCAGGGCTGCCGGCTGAGCGCCCGGGATCGGGTCCACGAAGGGCGGCCGGCTGTCGAAGGCCCATCGGCCGAGCACCCGCGCGCCGGGGAGGTCGGCCCAGGCCGCGTCCGCGTCGCCGCCGACGCCGACCGCCCGCTCGGCAACGACAGTGACCCGTGGGTCGGCGGCCAGGGTCTGACGCAGCGCGGCCCGCGCTCGGTCCCACGCCAGCGCCGTGTACCGGTACCCGTCGAGGCCGACCACCCGGGCATGGCCGGCGTGGTCCACGACCTGCAGCTCGGACCACGCGCCGATGGACCAGTCGTCGAGGGGGGTGGGCCGGCGCGCCCAGTGGGCGAACGTCACGCGCTGGGCCGGGTCCGGCACGGGTCCGACGAGGGCGATCCGCACCGCACCCGGCAGCCGTCCCGCGTCGGCGGCCATGAGCAGGCGTCGTGCCAGGAGCAGGCCGGACAGCCCGGCCCCGACGATGACGTGGTCGAACTCCGGATGCTCCGGCACGGGCGCTCACGCTAGTCCTGGGCATGCGGTCACGCCCGCTACGGTTGGCGCCCGTGACGCGGATGGTCTGCCTCGGTGACTCCTTCACGGAGGGCATGGCCGACGTGCTTCGGGCCGATGGCCACCACGTCGGGTGGTCCGACCGGGTCGCCCTCGGCCTTGCCCGCGCGGACCTGCCGGCCCTGCCCGCGCCGATCGCGTACGCGAACCTGGCAGTGCGCGGCAAGCTGCTCGACCAGGTGGTCGCCGAGCAGCTGCCCGCGGCCATGACGATGCGCCCGGACCTGGTCACCTTCCACGCGGGGGCCAACGACGTGCTGCGCCCGGGCGTGGACCGCCCCGCCCTGATGGGCCGGTACGAGGCGGCCGTCGAGCAGCTGGTGGCGACCGGCGCCCGCGTGGTGCTGTTCACCTCGCTGACCAGGGCCGGTGGCTCCGGGCGGTTCGCCGACCGGCTCGAGGAGCGCTTCCTCGCGTTCAACCGGACGATCCGGGTCATCGCCGACCGGCTGGGCTGCACCCTGGTCGACGACGAGGCGGTGCTGGCGCTGACCGACCGCCGCTTCTGGGCGGTCGACCGGCTGCACCTGAACGCGCTGGGCCACGCGCGCGTGGCGGCGAACGTCCTCGCCAGCCTGGGGGTGACCGACGAGGCTGTCCTGGGCGGGCCGCCGGGCTGGTGGGCCGAGCCGTTGCCGCCGCCCGACCCCGTGACCCGGCGCGAGGCCCTGGCCACGGACGCCGAATGGGTCCGCGCCCACCTCGTGCCCTGGGTCGGCCGACGCGTCCGTGGGGTGTCCAGCGGCGACGGCCGTGACCCGAAGGACCCGGTCCTGCGCACGATCGTCAGGTGAGGCGACCTGCCCCACCCGGGTGTCGGACCGGTGGCCTACCGTGACGCCATGCCCACCACCCTGATCACCGGCGCGAGCTCGGGCCTCGGCGCCGAGATGGCCCGCCAGCTCGCCGACCGCGGCCACGACCTCGCCCTCGCGGCCCGCCGCGCCGAGCGGCTCGAGGCGCTGCGCGACGAGATCGCCGCAGCCCATCCCGAGCGGCGCGTCGAGCTGCGCGACCTCGACGTCACCGACGACGACGCCGTGTTCCAGGTCTTCGACGAGTTCGCCGCAGCGTTCGACGGGCTGGACCGCGTCATCATCAACGCCGGCCTGGGCAAGGGCGCCCCCATCGGCACCGGCAAGTACTGGGCCAACCGGCAGACCGCGATGACCAACTTCGTCGCCGCGCTGTGCCAGGCGGAGGCCGCGATGCAGATCTTCCGCGCGCAGCGGCACGGACACCTGGTCTTCATCTCCTCGGTGTCGGCCCTGCGCGGCTTCCCGAAGTACATGACCACCTACGCGGCGACGAAGGCCGGCGTGAGCAGCCTCGCCGAGGGCCTGCGCTCGGAGATGCAGGCCTCCCCGGACCTCGACATCACCGTCTCGACGATCATGCCTGGCTACATCCGATCCGAGATGAACGAGAAGGTGCCGAACACCAGGTTCATGGTCGACACCGAGCCCGGGGTCCGGGCCATGGTCGACGCCATCGAGGCGAAGAAGGCCAGCGCCATGGTGCCGGCGTGGCCGTGGATCCCGTTCGGCAACGCCATGAAGGTGGTCCCGCTGCCCGTGCTGCGCAAGATGATGTGAGGCCGGCGTGACGGGGGGTCGGTGGGGGGTGCGCGGTGCCCTGCTCGTGCTGGTCGGGCTGCTCGTCGTGGGCCCGGCCGGATGCGGCCCGGTGCCCGACGACCCCGTGGCGGAGGGTGCGGTCGCCGACGATGGAGCCGCCAGTGATCCGGGGGCGCAGGATCCGGCGGCCGACGATCCCGCGGCCGACGATCCCGTCGACGACGCCATCCCGGGCAGCGACGAGGGCATCGTGGAGCGGGTGGTCGACGGCGACACCATCGACGTGGCCGGGGTGGGGCGCATCCGGGTGATCGGCATCGACACCCCGGAGCGCGGGGAGTGCGGGTTCGAGAACGCCAGCGCTGCCCTGTCGGCCCTCGTGCTCGGCGAGCGGGTCACCCTGGTGCCCGGCGCGGTCGACGACGCCGACCGGTACGGCCGGCTGCTGCGCTACGTCGACCTCGGCGCGGTCGACGCCGGGCTGTCGCTCATCGAGGACGGGTGGGCGATCGCCCGCTACGACAGCCGCGACGGCTACGGCCGGCATCCACGAGAGGACGCCTACGTGGCCGCCGATGCCGACTCCCCGGACCTCGGCTGCTACCCCGACGCCGAGCCCTGAGGCAGGTCAGCCGAGGCCCTCGATCCATGCGATCACCGGGGCCGCCGCCACCGGCGCGGTGTAGGCGGTGGCGTGGGTGACGCCGGGCAGGACGTCCAGGCGCACGTCGCTGCCGGCCTGTGCGAGGGCGGCCTCGAACGTCTGGGACTGGGCGAGCTCCACCTCGTCGTCGGCGTCACCGTGCAGCAGCAGGACCGGCAGGTCGTCGGGGACCTGCCCGCTGCGGACGAGCTCGACGGGGTCACCGGCCGCCCAGCGGGCCGGGTCGTCCGCGCGGGGGACGCCGAAGAAGTCGATCATGAGGAACTCGGCGGGTGCCGTGTCGTAGACCCCGGCCAGCCCGACGAGGGCGTCGGGGGCTGCTGCCGGGTAGCCACAGGGCTCGGCGGGGGCGTCTGCGGGCGTCGGGGTCAGCGCCGCGAGGGCGGCCAGGTGCCCGCCCGCCGAGTGGCCGAGCACCACCAGGCGGTCCGCCACCAGCCCGGCGTCCTCGGCTGCAGCCACGGCGAACGCGGCAGCGCACCGCACGTCATCGACCGGTGCCGGGAACACGGCGCCGTCGGCACCGGCCCGGTAGGTGGCGTTCACGGCGACCATGCCGGCCCCCGCCAGCTCCTCGGCCAGCGGCGTCAGCCCGTCTCGCTCCGCGGTCAGCCAGCCGCCCCCGGGGACGAGCAGGACCACCGGGACCGCCGATCCGGCCTCGACCGATGGCAGGTGCACGTCCGCGGCGCGGCCCGGCAGGTACTCGACGGTCGTGGCTCCGTCCGCACCGGATGCGGCGGGCGTCACGGGTGCATCAGGGGTGCCCGCGCATCCCCCGAGGGCGAGGGCGACCAGGAGTGCTGGGAGCAGGCGGACCCGCATGACCGCCATCGTCCTCCTGGCCCCGCGCGGATGGCGGGCCGGGGGGCCTTCAGTCCTCGGTGTCGCCGTGGCCGCGGGCGACCAGCTCGTGCAGGTCGTACGGCGTCTCCTGGTACACGCAGTAGTTCAGCCAGTTCGTGAACAGCAGGTCGCCGTGCGCGCGCCAGCGCACCACGGGCAGCTGGGTGGGGTCGTCGCCCGGGTAGTAGTTGCCGGGCGGCTCGATGGGCAGGCCCGCGGCGCGGTCGCGGCGGTACTCCAGGTCGAGGGTCTCGGCGTCGTACTCCGGGTGGCCGGTCACGAACACCCGCCGGCCGTCCCGCGACGCGGCCAGGTACACGCCGGCCTCAGCGGAGTGGGCCAGCAGCTCGAGGTCCGGCTCGTCGAGGATGTCCTGCGTGCGCACCGTCGTGTGCCGGGAGTGCGGGGCAAGGAACACGTCGTCGAAGCCGCGCGTGATCTTGTTCTTCGGGTCCGTCACCGTGTGCTCGAAGACGCCGAACACCTTCTCCGGCACGGTCTCCTTGCCGATGCCGTAGTGGTGGTACAGCTCGGCCTGGGCCGCCCAGCAGATCGCCAGCGTCGAGTACACGTGCGCGTCGGCCCACTGCATGATCGCGACGAGCTCGTCCCAGTAGTCGACCTCCTCGAAGGCCAGCAGCTCGACCGGGGCGCCGGTGATGATCAGGCCGTCGAAGCGCTCGTCGCGGATGCGCTCGAAGGTCTCGTAGAAGACCTCGAGGTGCGTGTGGTCGGTGTGCTTGGGGGCGTACGACGCCGTGTGCAGGAAGGTGACCTCGACCTGCAGCGGCGAGTTGCCGAGCAGGCGCAGCAGCTGGGCCTCGGTGGTCTGCTTGGCCGGCATGAGGTTGAGCACGAGGATGTGCAGCGGGCGGATGTCCTGCGCTGCGGCGCGACGATCCGTCATGACGAAGACATTCTCGGCAGCGAGCACGTCGACGGCCGGCAGGCCCTCCCTGATCTTGACCGGCATCCGGCACCTCCCCTCGCACGACGGCGGCCCGCGGGCCGCCAGGACCGGGCCGGGTGGGGCCCAGGCGCCCGATTCTACGGCCGGATCAGGGTCGGCGCGGGTGCGCCGATGGCCGGGCGCCGCGCCCGGAGGCACGCTGCCGGACGCAGCGAGGGGCCGCGGGGCAGGCGCTCAGCCCCCGGCGACGGGCCGCGGGGCGGGGAAGCGCGTGAGGTAGGGGTCGTGCAGGACCGCGTCGACCAGGGCGACCGCCGCCGCCCGGGCCGCCGCGTCAGCCGGTGCCGCCACGACCATGGCGCGCAGGCGCGCGGCCTCGGCGGCGTAGGCGGGCTGGCCCCGCTCGGCGATGGCGGTGAGGTGCGCGGCCAGCGTGGCGAGCTCGGGGTCCAGCTCGGGGGCGGGGTTCCAGGTGGACGCGCTCACCCCTCGAGGGTGGCACCGGTCGGGGCAGCCCGCCACCGCGACAGGTCGATCCGGAACCGCAGGCCCTCGCCGCCCCCGTGCACGGGCAGCTTCTCGAAGCGCTCGGGCGGCTCGGCCCCGTTGGCCTCGATGACCCGCTGGGAGGCCTCGTTGTCGGCGTCGCAGGTGATCTCGACATAGGGCAGGCCCTCCGCGGCGGCCAGGGGCAGGACCTGGCGCAGGGCCTCGGTGGCGTACCCGCGGCGGCGCTTCCACGGCACGACCCCGTAGCCGATGTGGCCCAGGCAGGTGGGGGGCAGCTCGGGGGTGCCGACCTGCCAGCGCAGCCCGATCTGCCCGGCGAACTCGCCGTCCCACATCCACCTGGTGATCGAGGGCAGCCGCGGCACGGTCACGCCGGGCGCGATCTCGACGGGTCCGCCCTCGGCGGCCCGGTCGTCCATGAGCGCCAGGAAGCGCTGCGGGTCGGCGAGGACCCGCGCGATCTCCTCCTGCGCGGTCCGGCCCGAGTCGCGCGTCCAGTCCCAGCCGCGGTCGAGGGCATCGAGGAAGCCGGGCAGGTGCTCGAGGGTGGGCCGGACCAGTTCCATGGGCCCCATCGTGGCATCCGTCAGCCGAGGACGGCGTCGAGCGTGACGAACCGGTAGCCCGCTGCCCGCAGCTCGGCGATGACGCTCGGCAGCGCGTCGGCGTCGAGGGTCGACCCGTCCTCCGGGTGCGCGCCGACGTGCATGAGCACGATCTCGCCCGGCCGTGCGGCGTCGAGCACGCGGGCGACCACGGACGCCACCGAGCGCCCCTCGGTGGTGCCCTGCCAGCCGAGGGTGTCGACGGTCCAGCCGATCGCCGCGTACCCGGCGGCGTTCACGGTCGTGATCGCGGTCGGCGTGCTCGCACCGTAGGGGAAGCG
>JALOLN010000009.1 GCA_025455945.1 Actinomycetes bacterium | reverse complement strand
TCCGACGCGCCGGAACCGTGTGACCGCGCTCACGCGTCGAAGCAGTGCCCGGGAGCACCGGCTCCCAGCCCGACGGAGGGACGTGAGCGGCCATGCCAGCGCTGCGAGGGAGTCGTGGAGGACGTCGCGGTGGGGCGCTCGGAGTGGTTGTGGCGGCAGTGCTGATGGTGGTTTTGGGCTCCCTGCTCGCCGGGTGCGGCGGCGGCACCGACGAGTCCGGCGGCGCGCCTGACGCCGCCACGGCGCCCGAGACGGTGCCCGATGGCGGCACGGAGCGGCAGGGTACCGACAGCGGGGTGGGGTCGGAGGGTGCCCCCGCGCTCGAAGACGGCAGCAAGACCACGGTGGCGCTGCAGCAGCGCTCAGTCATCCGGACGGCGTCGGTGCGGCTCCGGGCGGACGACGTCCTCGTGGCCTCGAAGCAGGCCGTCGTCCTGGTCACCAGCGCCGGTGGGCTGGTCGCCGGCGAGCAGACGGTCATCGACCCCGACGACCCCGACCTGACGGTGTCCCTGCTCACCTTGCGCGTGCCGGAGGCCAGGCTGGGCGACCTGCTCGCGGACCTGGCCGAGCTGGGCACCGTGCTGTCGCAGGACCAGACCGCCACCGACGTGACCGAGCAGGTCGTCGACGTGCAGTCCCGGATCCAGTCCCAGACCGAGAGCGTCAACCGGGTGCGGGCACTGCTGGCGCGCGCCAACACCATCGGCGAGATCGTCCAGATCGAGGCCCAGCTGGCCACGCGGGAGGCCGAGCTGGAGGCACTGCAGGCGCAGGCCAAGCAGCTGGCGAGCCAGACGGTGCTGGCGACCGTCACGGTCTCCATCGTCGGCCCGGACCCCGCCGGCACGGACGACGACCCGAGCGGTTTCGCGGCCGGCCTGCAGCAGGGCTGGGACGCCTTCGTCGCGGCGGCCACGTGGCTGCTGACTGCGCTCGGCGTGCTGCTGCCGTTCCTGCTGCTCGGGCTCGTCGTCGCCGTGCCGGTCGTCACCCTCGTCCGGCGGCGGTCCGCCCGGACCTCCCCGCCGTCCACCCCAGCCTGACCCCTTTCGTGGCGGTGACGATGCGGTCGCCAGAGCGGCCACATCGTCACCGCCACGCGTGGGGAGACGGGCGGGCGGGCTCAGTGGGCGGTCGAGGCGTGCACGAGGTCGACCACGCGCTGCAGGACCGCGGGGTCGGTCTCCGGCAGCACCCCGTGACCGAGGTTGAACACGTGCCCCTCGAGCCCGTCGGCGGCGGCCAGCACGGCCCGGACCCGCTCCGCCACCGCCGGCCACGGGGCGAACACGGCCGCCGGGTCGAGGTTGCCCTGCAGTGCGCGTCCCGGTCCGACGCGGCGGGCCGCCTCGTCCAGCGGCACCCGGAAGTCGACGCCGACGACCTCCGCGCCGGCCTCCCCCATCGCCCCGAGCAGCTCGCCGGTGCCCACCCCGAAGTGGATCCGGGGGACGCCGAGGTCGGCCACGGCCGACAGCGCCCGGGCCGAGTGCGGCAGCACGTAGCGGCGGTAGTCGGCCAGCGGCAGCGCCCCGACCCACGAGTCGAACAGCTGCACCGCCGAGGCGCCGGCTTCCACCTGCACCCGAAGGAACTCCCCCGCGATGCCGGCCAGCCGGTCCAGCAGCGCGTGCCAGGTCGCCTCGTCGCCGTACATCAGGGCCTTGGTGCGCACGTGGTTGCGGCTCGGGCCGCCCTCGACGAGGTACGACGCAAGGGTGAACGGTGCGCCCGCGAAGCCGATGAGCGGTGTCGGCCCGAGCTCGCCGACGACCTGCCGCACCCCCTCGGCGACCGTCGTCACGTCGTCCGCGGTCAGCGGCGGCAACCGGTCCAGGTCCGCGGGGGTGCGGATCGGGTCGGCCACCACCGGCCCGACCCCCGGGACGATGTCCAGGTCGACCCCCACCGCCTTCAGCGGGACGACGATGTCGCTGAAGAAGATCGCTGCGTCGACGCCGTAGCGGCGGACCGGCTGCAGCGTGATCTCGGTGACCAGGTCGGGCCGGAAGCAGGCCTCGAGCATGGCCACCCCCTCCCGGACCTTGCGGTACTCCGGCAGCGAACGACCGGCCTGTCGCATGAACCACACGGGGGTGTGCGGCACCGGCTCGCGACGGCAGGCCCGCAGCAGGACGGCGTCGGCGAGGTCGGCGTGGGTCACCGACCGATCGTCCCACGGGCGCGCCTGCGGCGGCCTGTCGGACCCGGGTGGCACCGTGGGGCCATGGACGACGTCACGCTGGTGGTGCGCCGGTGCCCCGGCTGCGCACAGGACCGTGAGTTCGAGACGCCGCCGTGTGCCGAACACGGCGCCGACTGCCCCGAGCTGGCCTGCGTGGTGTGCGGCTGGGCCCTCGTCGGGCCGTTCGAGCTGGTCGCGGCGGCTCAGGCTCCGCCGGCCCCGATGAGGACGACCCCGACCAGCGCCACGGCGACGCCGACGAGCTGGACCGGGCGCAACCGCTCGTCGTCGAGGAACCGGGCGAGCAGCGCCGTCGCGACGGGGTAGAGCGAGCCCAGCACCGACACGACGCTGAGCAGCCCGCTGCGGCTGGCGAGCGCGTACAGCCCGTTGGCCGCCACGTCCGCCGCGCCGACCGCCAGCAGGACAGGCAGGTCGCGGGCAGCGGGGCCTCCCGGGCGGCCCGGCCGCCCGGACCACACGACGACCACTGCCGCCGACACGAACAGCGTGACGCTCGTCACGCGCTGGACGAGCAGGGTCATGCCGACGCTGGAGGCGCTCCCTCCGGCGATCAGCCACAGCGTCAGGCCGAACCCCACGGCGGCCAGCCCGGCGAGGACCAGCGAACGGGCACCCCCGCGGGCCTCGTGGGTCTCGACCGCGCGCACCTCGGGTCCGCTGGCGAGGACGACGCCCGCGACGGCGGCCGCGATGCCGATCAGCTGCAGGCCGGTCGGGCGCTCCCCGCCGAACAGCCCGATCGCCACGGGGACGACGACCCCGGTGGCGGCCACCGGGGCGACCACGCCCATCGTCCCGATCGACAGCGCCGCGTAGAACGTCATCAGGGCCGCCGGCCCGACCACCCCGGCCGCCAGCGCCCAGGGCAGGTAGCCGCCGGGGTCCGACGGCGCGCCGAGCAGCAGCACCGCCGGGACGAGCAGGAGCAGCGCCAGCGTCTGCGAGACGCCCACGACCACCACCGGGCTGAGCCGGCGGGAGACGGTCCCGCCGAGGTAGTCCGCGCTTCCCCACAGTGCGCTGGAGAGCAGGGCGAGCACGGCGGTCATCAGGTTCGCCACGCTATCCGACCGGAAACGCGGGCTGCCCCGGTGCGGCTGCCCGCCTGGGCGTCCACGGCTGCGTACGCTCCAGGCATGTCCCTCCGCGAGCCCGACGAGGCACCGGAGCAGTTCCGCCGGGCCCTGGAGGCGCTGCGGGCCACTCGGCTGCGCCCGGAGATCGCCCTGGAGGAGACGGCCGCCCCGCAGCGGCTGGCACCCCATGCCGTCGCGCTCAGCGCGGACGTCGTCGGCGAGGACGACGAGGAGCTGGCCACCGGCCGGTTCGTCCTGCTCCACGACCCCGCCGGCCACGAGACCTGGCAGGGGCACTTCCGGGTCGTGACCTTCGTGCGGGCCGAGCTGGAGCTGGAGCTCGCGGCGGACCCGGTCCTGCCCTCGGTGGGCTGGTCGTGGCTGATCGAGGCCCTGGAGACGCGGCAGGTGCCGTACGCCGCGATCAGCGGCACCGTCACCCGGGTCACCTCCGAGGCGTTCGGGTCGATGGGCGACCGGGAGCCCACCGCCGAGGTGGAGATGCGGGCCTCGTGGACGGCGCTGGACTCCCGGCTCGGACCGCACCTGCAGGCCTGGGCCGACGTCCTGGCGACCGCTGCCGGCCTGCCGCCACTTGCCGCCGGGGTCGTGGCGCTGCCCCGCTCGAGGGGCCGCCGCGCGCACTGAACCCGGGCTTCAGGATCTTGGATCCGGCGCCGATGACCACTGGGACAGCAGTCGGACGTCGGATCGGGAGGACGGGTGAGCGCGCTCGCCGACCAGCGGGGCACGGCCTACGCCGTGCGCTCGCCACGGTTCACCGCCCTCGTGGCGGTGGCCGACGCCGCGCTGCGCCACGACGTGCTGGCCACCCTGCACAGCCTGGGCGCGACCGACGTCGCCGAGGCCGCGAGCATCGCCGAGGCCCGGGCACGGACCCGGCTCGGACCACCGCGGGACCTGCTCGTCGTCGAGCTCGGCCTGCCGGACGGCTCTGGGGTCGCCCTGCTCGGGGAGCTGCGGGCCGCCGGCTGGCACCGGTGCGTCCTGCTCGCCGCCGACGGGGACCCGTTCTCGGTGCGGGCCGCCCTGGCGGCTGGCGTGCGCGGGTTCGTCGTCGACGGGCACCGCCAGGCCGGACGCCGAGGCGGGGAGCGTCCCCCGGCGCGTGGCCTCACCTCCGGGATCGAGTCGTTGTCGGCCCGCGAGATCGAGGTCCTGGAGCTGGTCGCCAGCGGCCGGTCGAACCGCGACATCGGCGCCGTCCTGCACCTGTCCGCGCTCACGGTGAAGAGCCACCTGGCCCGGATCGCCCGCAAGCTCGGCACCGGAGACCGGGCCGAGATGGTGGCGCTGGCCCTGCGTGCCGGCGTCATCAGCTGAGCCGGCCCGGGCGGCCCCCGCACTAGGCTCGGTCAGGTGACCGACGCCTCCCCCGCTGTCGAGGCCGTCCCGTCCCCGCCCGCCGTCCCGCTCCTCGCGCCGCGCGACGGGGTGCCGGCCGTCGTCAGCGACCCCGAGGGCCTGGCCGCCACCGTGGCGGCGTTCGCCCAAGGGGCCGGACCGGTGGCCGTGGACGCCGAGCGCGCCTCGGGCTACCGCTACGGGCAGCGCGCCTACCTCGTCCAGCTGCGCCGCGCCGGTGCGGGGACGGCGCTCGTCGACCCGGTCGGCTGCCCCGACCTCGCGACCCTCGGCGCGGCGATCGCCGACGCCGAGTGGGTGCTGCACGCCGCCTCGCAGGACCTGCCCTGCCTCGCCGAGGTCGGCCTGCGCCCGAGCCGGCTGTTCGACACCGAGCTGGCCGGCCGGCTCGCGGGCTACCCACGGGTCGGCCTCGGGCCGCTGGTGGAGGAGGTGCTCGGCTTCGCCCTCGAGAAGGGGCACGCGGCCGCGGACTGGTCGACCCGGCCGCTGCCTGAGCCGTGGCTGCGCTATGCGGCGCTCGACGTGGAGGTGCTCGTCGAGCTGCGCGACGAGCTGGCCGGCGTGCTGGCCGAGCAGGGCAAGCTGGCCTGGGCGGAGGAGGAGTTCGCCGCGCTGGCCGCCGCTGCCCCACCACCGCCACGCGTCGACCCGTGGCGGCGCACCTCCGGCCTGCACCGGGTCCGTGGCCGTCGCGGGCTGGCCGTCGTCCGCGCGCTGTGGGAGGCCCGCGACGAGATGGCCCGGCGCCGCGACCTGGCCCCCGGCCGGCTGCTCCCGGACGCCGCCATCGTCAACGCTGCCGTGGCCGACCCTGCGACCGCCGCAGACCTGGCCGCGATCGCGCCGTTCAACGGCCAGCGCACCCGGCGGCACCTGGGCTACTGGTGGTCGGCGGTGGAGAGGGCCAAGGCGCTGCCGGACGACGCGCTGCCCTCGCCCACCCTGCCCAGCGACGCCCCACCGCCGGCCCGCGCCTGGGCCGATCGGGACCCAGCGGCTGCGGCCCGGCTCGGCGCTGCCCGTACCGCCGTGGCCGCCGTGGCCGACGAGCACACCCTGCCGGTGGAGAACCTGCTGTCCCCCGACAGCGTCCGCCGGCTCTGCTGGACCCCCCCGGACGACCTCTCCGTCGAGGGCGTCGCGGCAGCCCTGCTGGCCACCGGAGCCCGCGAGTGGCAGATTGGCCTGACGGCGCCGGTGCTGTCCGGGGCGCTGCGCCGGCTGCGCCACAAGGGCCAGGCCTGACCCGTCGATGGCCGTCGACACCACGCTCGTCGCGGCCGTCCGACAGGCCCTGGCCGCGGCCGCCGACCCGCCCAAGTCCGCGGGCATGCGCGCCTACCTCAAGTCCGAGCTGCCCTGCCACGGCGTCTACTCCCCGGCGATGCGGGCGATCTGGCGCGACGTCTTCGGCCGGTGCCCTCTCGACAGCACCGCGGACTGGCAGGACACGGTCCGCGCGCTCTGGGACGAAGCCGGGTACCGCGAGGAGCGCTACGCGGCCATCGCCCTCACCGGGCACCGGCGCTACCGGCGCTACCAGGTGCCGGCGGTGCTGCCCCTCTACGACCACCTCGTCGTCACCGGCGCCTGGTGGGACCTCGTCGACGGGGTCGCCACCGGACGCGTCGGGCCGCTCGTGCGGGCCTTCCCGGACGAGCTCGCCCCGGTCATGCGCGCCTGGGCCGCGGACGAGGACCTGTGGCGGCGTCGCACCGCTGTCCTGCACCAGGTGGGCGCGAAGGACCGCACGGACGTGCGGCTGCTGCAGGACTGCCTCGAGCCCAACCTCGAGCGGCGGGAGTTCTTCCTCCGCAAGGCGGTCGGGTGGGCCCTGCGCGACCACGCCCACACCGACCCGGACTGGGTCCGCCGGTACGTGCGCGACCACGGGGACCGGCTCAGCCCGCTGTCCCGGCGTGAGGCGGTCCGCCACCTCTAGCCCGGAGCCGTCAGGAGACGCGCTCCCAGACCACCACCGTGTTGCCGGCCTGGGCGTACACGTGCGCCATCCGGTAGCCGTTCGTCACGCGCTCGTTGGCCGCCTTCTGGAAGTGCTTCATGTTGACCGAGCCCTCGTTGACCTCGATCTCGTAGACCGGGCCGCCGGCCTTGCCGCCGCTGAACCCGCCGACTCCGAACATCCGCGCACCACCTGTCGTGAGGGGGCTCACCCAGCCCGCCCGAACCGTGGTGTCAGTCTGCCGGTTACCCGCGGGTAGCATCGGCTCTGACAGGGTCCGTGACCTTCTCCCCCAGGAGCATCCGTGGCTCGATCCTCCCGCGACGTCGTGTTCGTGGACGGCGTCCGCACCCCCTTCGGCAAGGCCGGCCCCAAGGGCATCTACGCGGAGACCCGCGCCGACGACCTCGTGGTCCGGTGCATCCGCGAGCTGGTCCGCCGCAACCCGGCGCTCCCGCCCGAGCGGATCGACGAGGTCGCGATCGCGGCGACCACCCAGCACGGCGACCAGGGCCTGACGATCGGCCGCACCGCGGCCATGCTCGCCGGCCTGCCCCGCTCGACCCCCGGGTACGCCATCGACCGGATGTGCGCCGGCGCGATGACGGCGGTGACCACCACGGCGGGCGGCATCGCCTTCGGCGCCTACGACGTCGTGGTCGCCGGTGGCGTCGAGCACATGGGCCGCCACCCGATGGGGCAGGGCGTCGACCCCAACCCACGCTTCATCGCCGACCGACTCGTCGACCCCAGCGCGCTGGTCATGGGCAACACGGCGGAGAACCTGCACGACCGCTTCCCGCAGCTCACCAAGGAGCGCTGCGACGCCTACGCGGTGCGCAGCCAGGAGAAGACCGCCAAGGCGTACGCCGACGGCAAGATCCAGCCCGACCTGGTGCCCGTCGCCACGCGGTCCAGCGAGGGTGGCTGGGGCTACGCCACCGTCGACGAGCCGCCGCGGCCCGGCACCACCCTGGAGAGCCTGACCGGCCTGAAGACCCCGTTCCGGGCGCACGGCCGGGTCACCGCCGGCAACGCCGCCGGGCTCAACGACGGCGCCACCGCCTGCCTGCTGGCCGCGGAGGACGTCGCCGACGAGCTCGGGCTGCCCAAGAGGATGCGGCTGGTCGCCTACGCCTTCGCCGGCGTCGAGCCCGAGGTCATGGGTGTCGGCCCGGTGCCCTCCACCGAGAAGGCGCTGGCCAAGGCCGGCCTGACCATCGACGACATCGGGCTGTTCGAGGTCAACGAGGCGTTCGCCGTGCAGGTGCTCGCCTTCCTCGACCACTTCGGCATCCCCGACGACGACGCACGGGTCAACCCCCGCGGGGGGGCCATCGCCGTCGGCCACCCCCTCGCCTCCTCCGGGGTCCGGCTCATGACGAACCTGGCCCGCGAGTTCGAGGAGCACCCCGAGGTCCGCTACGGCCTGGCCACGATGTGCATCGGCCTGGGCATGGGCGGGACGGTCATCTGGGAGAACGTGAACTGGGAAGGTGCCGCATGACCGAGTCCGTCACCGGGACGACCGCCGACATCGCCGACGAGGTCGTGACGAAGGCGCTGCTGCGCTACGTCGACCTCCCGTTCGGCGCCGGCAAGGCCGCCCTGATCACCCTGGACAACAGCCACGACCACACCCGGCCGAGCACGTTCGGCATCGGCGGGCTGGACTCGCTGTCGTCGGTGCTCGACGAGATCGCGGGCCGGACCGACCTGGCCGCGGTGCTCGTCACCGGCAAGCCGTTCATCTTCGCGGTCGGCGCCGACCTGTCCGGCGTCCCGCGGATCCACTCCCGCGAGCAGGCGCTGCAGATCGGCCACCTGGGCCACGCCACGTTCCGGCGGCTCGGGGAGCTGCCGGTGCCGACCTTCGCCCTGGTCAACGGGGCGGCGATGGGCGGCGGCCTCGAGGTGGCCCTGCACTGCACCTACCGCACTCTGTCGCGGTCGGCGGCGGCGCTCAGCCTGCCGGAGTGCTTCCTCGGGCTCGTCCCCGGATGGGGCGGGACCTACCTGCTGCCGAACCTCATCGGCGCCGACAAGGCCGTGACGGTCGTCGTCGAGAACGCCCTCAACCAGAACCGGCAGCTCAAGCCGGCGCAGGCCCTCGAGCTGGGCATCGCCGACGCACTGTTCGACGGTGCGGACTTCCTCGAGGAGTCGATCGCCTGGGCGGCCAAGGTGCTCACCGGCGAGGTCGCCGTCCAACGGCCCGAGGTGGACCGCTCGGAGGCGGCCTGGGACGCCGCCGTCGCCCGCGGCAAGGCGATCGCCGACGCCAGGACCCACGGCTTCGCCCCGGCGCCGTACCGCGCCCTGGACCTGGTGGCGATGGCGCGTACGGCGACCCGGGACGAGGCCTTCGCGGCCGAGGACGAGGCGCTCGCCGACCTGGTGATGCGCGACGAGCTGCGCGCCGGCCTGTACGCCTTCGACCTGGTGCAGAAGCGCGCCAAGCGGCCGATCGGCGCCCCGGACAAGAAGCTGGCCCGCCCGGTCACCAAGGTCGGCGTCGTCGGCGCGGGCCTGATGGCCAGCCAGCTGGCGCTGCTGTTCGCCCAGCGGCTGGAGGTGCCGGTCGTGATGACCGACCTCGACCAGGCCAGGGTCGACAAGGGGCTCGACTACGTCCGGGGCGAGATCGACAAGCTGCGGCAGAAGGGGCGGATCTCCCCGGACCGGGCCAACCGGCTCAAGGCCCTGGTGACCGGCGCCACGTCCAAGCGGGCCGCGTTCGGTGACGTCGACTTCGTCATCGAGGCGGTCTTCGAGGAGATGAAGATCAAGCAGCAGGTCTTCGCGGAGGTCGAGGAGGTCGTCTCCGACACCTGCATCCTGGCGACGAACACCTCCAGCCTGTCGGTGACCGAGATGGCCGCCCAGCTCGAGCACCCGGAGCGGGTCGTCGGCTTCCACTTCTTCAACCCGGTGGCCGTGCTGCCGCTGCTGGAGATCGTCCGCGGGGACGCCACGGACGACGTCGCGCTGGCCACCGCGTTCGCCGTCGGCAAGGCGCTGAAGAAGTCCTGCGTGCTGGTCAAGGACGCGCCGGCGTTCGTCTTCAACCGGCTGGTCACCCGCACGCTCGGCGAGGTGCTGGCGGCCGTCGACGAGGGCACCCCGTTCGAGGTGGCCGACGCGGCCGTCGCGCCGCTCGGCATGCCGATGCCCCCGTTCGCCCTCGTCCAGCTGGTCGGCCCGGCGGTCGCCCTGCACACGGCCGAGACGCTGCACGCGGCGTTCCCGGACCGCTTCGCCACGACCGAGGGGTTCCAGGCGCTGGTCGCCTCCGGCAAGCCCGGGGTGTACCTGTGGGACGAGAACGGGCAGCGGGTCGACCCTGAGGTCGAGGCGCTGTGGCCGCGCGGTGACAACCCGCAGACGCCGGAGCAGGTCCTCGACCGGGCCCGGTCGGCGTTGGCGCAGGAGATCAGGATCATGCTCGACGAGGGCGTGGTCGCGGCGGCCGAGGACATCGACCTGTGCCTGATCCTCGGCGGCGGCTGGGCGTTCTGGAACGGCGGCATCACGCCGTACCTGGACCGGACCGGGGTCTCCGAGCGGGTGACCGGCCGACGGTTCCTCGCCCCGGGGGTCGCCAGCGTGCCCTGACGGCGACGGGTCGGCCGAACGGGGTCGGCCGAACGGATCCTTCGGTGATCGCCCCGAGGCGGTGACGGTGTCGGCGCCGCTACCGTCGACGGGTGACCACCGGGGACACCGCTGCGGACCGGCCGGCGCTGCGCCGGCTGGTCCTCGCCGTCGCGGTGCTGCACGACCTCGACCTCGTCCCCGAGGACGGCGGGGTGCGGCTGGCCAGTGGCCGTCTGCTGCCCTGGGAGTCGGTGTCCGCCGGGCTGCTCGGCCGCGACCCCGAGGCCGTCGAGGCCCGGCCGGTCTTCGCCGGGTGGCTGCGCAGCGTCACGGCGCTCGCCTGGCGGTCGCCGGAGGACCTGGCCGGCAGGGCCCGGCCGGTGGGCCTGCCTGTGGGCCACGCCCTGCACCCGGGACCGGCGTGGGTCCAGGTGCGCGTGCTCGGCGGCGTCCTCGACCTCGGGGTCGGCCTGCTCGGCGTAGGCCCGGACCCGGACGTCGTCGAGGTGCCGCCGCCGGGGGTCCTCGAAGCGCTGGGGCACGACCCCACGGACTGGTGGCCGGCCTGCGCGGGCTACCTCGAGGACATGGGCCGGCTCGCGGTCGACCGGCACCGTCGGCACCCCGAGCAGCCGCTGCGCCCGATGGGCGACTGCGACGTCGTCACGCTGCTGGGCTCGCGGCAGCTGCGCACGGCGCTGGCCCAGGAGGACGGCCAGGGCCTGCGCGCCGCCGCCGTCCCGACGCGGACGCGCGGCTGGCTGGACCTGTCGCGGATCGACCCGGCGTTCGCGCTGGTGGCGGCGAGCCTCGCCGACGAGGCCGAGCGGGGCTTCCCCCGGCCGGTCCTCGTCACCGCCGACGAGGTCGGCCTGGCCCGTGCCGGCGGTGACCCCGTGCTGCAGGCCCTGCGGGACGCCGCGGCGGCCGAGCCCGTGCTGCCGGCGGTCCGCTACCGCTGAGCGTCGTCCGCCGCCGGCATGGTGCGCTCGGCGGCGTCCCGGCGGGCCATGGTCTCCACCACCGACCGCGAGATGTCCTGCGCCGTGAGCCCGACCTCCGCGAGCAGCTCGGCGCGGCGCATGTGGTCGAGGAACCGCTGGGGCACCCCGAACTCGCGCACCGGGACGTCGACGTCGGCGTCCCGCAGCGCCTGGCCGAGCGTCGAGCCGACGCCTCCGACGCGCAGGTTGTCCTCGACGCAAACGACCAGGCGGTGCTCGGCGGCCAGGGCGAGCAACGCCGGGTCGACCGGCTTCACCCACCGGGGGTCGACGACGGTCACCCCGATGCCCTGTGCGGCCAGCCCGTCGGCGACCTCGAGGCAGGTGGGCGCCATCGACCCCACCGACACCAGCAGCACGTCCGGCTCGCCGTCCCGGCGCAGCACGTCGACGCCGCCGACCCGATCCACCGCGGGGACGTCCGGCGGGACCGCGCCCTTCGGGAAGCGCACGACCGTCGGGGCGTCGTCGACGTCGAGGGCCTCGCGCAGCTCGGCGCGCAGCGTGGCGCCGTCCCGCGGGGCGGCGATCCGCAGCCCGGGGACGACCTGCAGGAAGGACAGGTCCCACATCCCGTTGTGGCTGGCGCCGTCGTCGCCAGTGATGCCGGCCCGGTCCAGCACGAACGTCACGCCGGCCCGGTGCAGGGCGACGTCCATGAGGACCTGGTCGAAGGCGCGGTTGAGGAACGTCGCGTAGACGGCGACGACCGGGTGCAGCCCGCCGAAGGCCAGCCCCGCGGCCGACGTCGCGGCGTGCTGCTCGGCGATGCCGACGTCGAACACCCGGTCCGGGTAGGCCTGCGCGAACGGCTCCAGCCCGACCGGCTGCAGCATCGCCGCCGTGATGCCCACGACGTCCGGCCGCTCGGCGCCGACCGCGACCATCTCGTCGGCGAAGACGCCCGTCCAGGACGGCCCCGACGGGTTCAGCGGGCGGCCGGTCTCGGGGTCGATGATGCCGATGCCGTGGAAGTGGTCCGCCTCGTCGTCCTCGGCCGGGGCGAAGCCGAGGCCCTTGCGGGTGATGCAGTGCACGAGGACCGGCCCGTGGAACGCCCGGGCCCGGTGCAGGGCCCGCTCCACCGCCTCCACGTCGTGCCCGTCCACCGGCCCGACGTACTTCAGCCCGAGGTCCTCGAACAGCCCCTGCGGGGCGACGATGTCCTTCAGGCCCTTCTTCACCCCGTGCAGCGTCTCGTAGACCGGTGGGCCGACCACGGGGGTCCGGCCGAGGACCCGACGCCCCCAGTCGAGGAACCGCTCGTAGCCGCGCGTCGTCCGAAGCGTGGCCAGGTGGTTGGCGAGGCCGCCGATCGTGGGGGCGTAGGAGCGCTCGTTGTCGTTGACGACGATGACGAGGGGGCGGTCCTTGGCGGCCGCGATGGTGTTGAGGGCCTCCCAGGCCATGCCGCCGGTGAGCGCGCCGTCGCCGATGACCGCGACGACGGCCCGCCGTTCGAGGTCCCCGGTGAGCTGGCGGGCCTTGGCCAGCCCGTCCGCCCAGGACAGCGCGGTGGAGGCGTGGCTGTTCTCGATGACGTCGTGCGGGGACTCGGCGCGGCTGGGGTAGCCGGAGAGGCCACCGCGCTGCCGCAGCCGGGCGAACCCCGCCTGCCGGCCGGTGATGATCTTGTGCACGTACGCCTGGTGCCCGGTGTCCCACAGGATCGTGTCCCGCGGGGAGTCGAAGACGCGGTGCAGGGCCAGGGTCAGCTCGACGGCGCCCAGGTTGGGCCCCAGGTGGCCGCCCGTACGGGCGACGTTGGCCACGAGGAACGCCCGGATCTCGGCCGCCAGCTCGTCGAGCTGCGCACGGTCGAGCGCCTTGAGGTCCTGGGGGCCGCGCACCTTCTCGAGCACACCCTCGAGTCTAGGGCCGCCCGGCCGCACGCTCACGCCGAGCGCCACGCCCACTCGGCCCGCGCCGTCCGCGGGCGGTCCGGCCGGACGACGTACGGATCGGCGTTGAGCGAGTCCGGCGCGGCCGTCTGGGGCTCGACGCAGACCGCACCGGGCAGCTCGTCGAAGACGACGAACCACCGGCAGTCGCTGGTGCAGGTCAGCGCCAGCGCGCCCGGCCAGGTGATCCCGACCCGCCCGCCGGGCACGTGGAAGGCGTCGTCGTAGGGGCCGGACGGCACCGGGACGAGCCGGCCGGTCGGCAGGTGGTCGGCGCCCCGTTCGGCCATCGCTTCCGCCGGCAGGTCCAGCACGGCGGGGGCACCGACGGCCAGCTGACGCCGGAACCACGGGTGCCAGCCGACCTCCGCGGGGAAGGCCGGCGCTGTGGTCTCGACGGCCACGGTCGTGGTCAGGCGGCCCGGCTCGAGGGCCCAGGTGAGCCGAACCAGTCCCGGCCAGGGCCAGGGCGGTCCGAGGTCGGCGGCGAGCGCGACCGACGACGCGGTCTGCTCCTCGACCCGCCACGTGGCGTCGTACACGGTGCCGTGGATGGCCCAGCCGTCGAAGGTCGGCGGCATGCGGTGGGTGCGGCCGGCGTGGCGGAAGGCGTTGTCCCGCAGGCGCCCCGGCCACGGCGCCATCGGGTACCAGCCCCACTGCACCGGGTCGGGTCCACCGCGGGTGAGCAGCTCCAGCCCCTCGACGACGAGGGAGGCGGCCCGGCCACCGGCGTCCGGGTCGATGACCAGCCGGGCGTCGGCCGTCTCCAGGGTCAGCGGGGGTGTCACAGCCGCTCCCGGAAGCGGGCCCCGGCGAGTGCCTCGCTGACGAGGGCGAGCCCCCGCCGGGCCGACTCCAGGCGGGCCTGCTCCAGCTGGAGGGCGGCGACGACCTCGGACACGGCCGGGGGCGGGACGGCGTCCCTGAGCTCGGCCCGTGCGGTGGCGATGCTGCTGCGGACGGCGTCCGCGAGGGCGTCGAGCTGGCGGGCCGCGACGAAGGCCAGGGCGCGCGGGTGCCGCTGCAGCACGTCGTGCGCCCGGAGGTCGGCCGGGCAGAGGTCGAACAGCCAACCGGTCGCCCGGCGCTCCCAGCCGTCGGTGCCCGGGGGCGGCACCTCGCGGGGCCAGCCGGGAGGGACGGCGGTCACGTCGGGTGGACGGCGCGGCGGACCTGCGCGTACGCCGCCCGGACGGCGGGGCGGGGGTCCGGCTCGACGACGGTGACGCCGTCGACCGGCCAGGTCGGCGGCTCGGCGCCGCCCCGCAGCGCCCAGGCCGCCTGCCGGGCCGCGCCGAGGGCGACGTACTCCCCCGGCGGCGGGACGTGGACCGGGACGCCGAACAAGGTGGCGGCGACCGCCCGGACGGCGGGCGAGGCGGCGGCGCCGCCGATGAGCAGGACCCGCCGCGGCCGGACACCCTGGTCGACGAGCGCGTCCACCGCGTCGGCCAGCCCGCAGAGCATCCCCTCCACACAGGCCCGGGCCAGGGTCGGCGGGGTCAGGTTGTCGCGGGTGATGCCGTGCAGGCTGCCGCGCGCGTCGGGCAGGTTCGGCGTGCGCTCGCCGTCCAGGTAGGGCAGCAGCACCAGCCCGCCCGCACCCGGAGGGGCGGCGAGCGCGAGGTCGCTGAGCTCGTCGACGCCGACGCCGAGCAGGTCGGCCCCGGCCGTGAGCACCCGGGCGGCGTTGAGCGTGCAGACCAGCGGCAGGAAGCGGCCGGTGGCGTCGGCGAACCCCGCGACCGTACCCGTGGCATCGGCGGTGGGCGCGGTCGTGACCGCGAAGGCCGTCCCCGAGGTGCCCAGCGACACGGCGACGTCGCCGGGCCCCAGGCCGAGACCGAGGGCCGCCCCCATGTTGTCGCCGGTCCCGGGGGCGAGCAGCGCACCGGCCGGCGTCGTCCCCACGGTCTCGGCCGGCGCGGCGACGCGCGGGACGCCGACCTCCCGGCCGAGGGCGAGGCGCAGCAGGTCAGGGCGGTACTCCCCCGCCGCCGGGGACCAGTACCCGGTGCCGGAGGCGTCGCCGCGGTCGGTGGTGGGCCGGGCTGCGGACGTCGTCCCGCCAGCCAGCCGCCAGGTCAGCCAGTCGTGGGGCAGCAGGACCTGCGCGACGCGGGCGGCGTGCCTGGGCTCGGCGCGGGCCAGCCAGCGCAGCTTCGTCACGGTGAAGCTGGCGACGGGGACCGAGCCGGTCGCCTCCGCCCAGGCGGCCGGTCCGCCGAGCTCGGCGACGAGGTCCTCGGCGTCAGCGGCCGACCGGGTGTCGTTCCACAGCAGGGCGGGGCGGACCACCTCCCCGGCGTCGTCCAGGGCGACCATGCCGTGCTGCTGGCCGGCCACCCCGACCGCGCGCACGTCGTCCAGCAGCCCCTGCGTCGCCTCGGACAGCGCCGCCCACCAGGCCTGCGGCGGGCACTCGGTCCCGTCCGGGTGGGCCGCCCGACCTGAGCGCACGACCGCCCCGGTCTCGGCGTCGACGACGAGCACCTTCACCGACTGGGTCGAGGAGTCGACCCCCGCAACCAGCGCCATGCCCCCACCCAACCACCCCTATTGGCATCAAGGGTCCCTTGATGCCAATAGATGGAGGTGGGGCGCCCATCACCTCCGGCCGTGATGGGCGCCGTACGGCGATCTATTCGCCACAAGGGACCCTTGATGCGGGAAGGGGTGCGGGAGGGGGTGGGCGGAGGGGGTCAGAGGAGCGAGCGGAGGACGTACTGGAGGATCCCGCCGTGGCGGTAGTAGTCGGCCTCGCCCGGGGTGTCGATCCGCACCGCGGCCTCGAACTCGACGGCGGTCCCGTCCGCCCGTTCGGCCCGCACCGCCACCGTCCGCGGCACGACCCCGTCGTTCAGGGCCGTCACCCCGGTGATCGAGAACGTCTCCGTCCCGGTGAGGCCCAGGGACTCCGCGGTCACCCCCGCCGGGTACTGCAGCGGCAGCACCCCCATCCCGATGAGGTTGCTGCGGTGGATCCGCTCGTACGACTCGGCCAGGACGGCCCGGACGCCGAGCAGCGCCGTGCCCTTGGCCGCCCAGTCGCGGGACGACCCCGAGCCGTACTCCTTCCCCGCCAGGACGACGAGAGGGACCCCAGCCTCCTGGTAGCGCACCGCTGCGTCGTAGATCGTCGTCTGCTCCCCGCTCAGATGGTCGACGGTGACGCCGCCCTCGACACCGGGCACCAGCTGGTTGCGCAGCCGGATGTTGGCGAAGGTGCCGCGGATCATCACCTCGTGGTTGCCCCGACGGGACCCGTAGGAGTTGAAGTCGGCGCGGGCCACGCCGTGCTCGGTGAGGTAGCGACCTGCGGGGCTGTCCGGCTTGATCGACCCGGCCGGGCTGATGTGGTCGGTCGTCACCGAGTCGCCGAGCTTGGCCAGCACCCGGGCGCGCACGATGTCGGTCACGGGCGCCGGGTCGGGCGTCATGCCCTCGAAGTACGGGGGCTTGCGCACATAGGTGGAACCGGCGTCCCAGGCGAACGTCGCGCCGGACGGCGTGGGCAGGGCCTGCCAGCGCTCGTCGCCCGCGAACACGTCGGCGTAGCGCCGCCGGAACATCTCCGCGTCGATCGCGGAGTCGATGACGGCCTGGACCTCCTGCGGGGTCGGCCACACGTCGCGCAGGTAGACGGGCCGGCCGTCGGCCCCGGTGCCCAGCGGCTCGGTCACCAGGTCGACGTCCATCGACCCGGCGATCGCGTAGGCCACCACCAGCGGCGGGGACGCCAGGTAGTTCATCTTGACGTCGGGGTTGATCCGTCCCTCGAAGTTGCGGTTGCCCGAGAGCACCGACACCACGGCCAGGTCGGCGGCGTTCACCGCGGCGCTCACGGCCTCGTCCAGCGGCCCGGAGTTGCCGATGCACGTCGTGCACCCGTACCCCACGAGGTTGAAGCCCAGCTTGTCCAGGTACGGCGTGAGCCCGGCCTTGTCGTAGTAGTCGGAGACGATCTTCGATCCTGGGGCCAGCGTCGTCTTGACCCACGGCTTGCGGGACAGGCCGGCCTCGACGGCCTTCTTGGCGAGCAGCCCCGCAGCGACCATGACGGAGGGGTTGGACGTGTTGGTGCACGAGGTGATCGCCGCGATGACGACCGCACCGTGCCCGAGGGTCACCCGCTCCCCGTCGAGGTCGGCGGTCGCCGTCTGCGCCGGGTCGTCGGTGTAGGCGCCGAGCGCCCGCCGGAACTCGGCCGCGGCCGAGGTCAGCGCCACCCGGTCCTGCGGCCGCTTGGGCCCGGCCAGCGACGGGACGACGGTGCCCAGGTCGAGCTCGAGGTACTCGGAGAAGACCGGCTCGTGGGCGGGGTCGTGCCACAGGCCCTGCTCCCGGGCGTAGGCCTCGACCAGCGCCACCTGGGCCTCCTCGCGCCCGGTGAGCCGCAGGTAGGTCAGGGTCTCCTCGTCGATCGGGAAGATCGCCACCGTCGACCCGTACTCGGGGCTCATGTTGCCGATGGTGGCCCGGTTGGCCAGCGGGACCGCCGAGACGCCCTCGCCGTAGAACTCCACGAACTTGCCGACGACGCCGTGCCTGCGCAGCTGCTCGGTGATCGTCAGCACCAGGTCGGTCGCGGTGGCGCCCTCGGGCAGCTGGCCGCGCAGCCGGAAGCCGACGACCCGCGGGATGAGCATCGACACCGGCTGGCCGAGCATGGCCGCCTCGGCCTCGATCCCGCCCACGCCCCAGCCCAGGACGCCGAGCCCGTTGACCATCGTCGTGTGCGAGTCGGTGCCCACGCAGGTGTCCGGGTAGGCCCGGCCGCCGCGGACCATGACGACTCGGGCCAGGTTCTCGATGTTGACCTGGTGGACGATGCCCGTGCTCGGCGGCACCACGGTGAACTCGTCGAAGGCGGACTGGCCCCAGCGCAGGAACTGGTAGCGCTCGAGGTTGCGCGCGTACTCCAGGTCGACGTTGCGGGCGAAGGCGTCCGGGCCGCCGAAGTGGTCGGCGATCACCGAGTGGTCGATGACCAGCTCGGCGGGCGCCAGCGGGTTGATCCGGCCCGGGTCGCCGCCGAGCTCGGCGACCGCCTCGCGCATCGTCGCGAGGTCGACCACGCAGGGGACGCCGGTGAAGTCCTGCATGACCACCCGCGCGGGAGTGAACTGGATCTCGGTGTCGGGCTCGGCCGCGGGGTCCCAGGCGCCCAGCGCACGGATCTGCTCGGCGGTGACGTTGGCGCCGTCCTCCGTCCGCAGCAGGTTCTCCAGCAGCACCTTGAGGCTGAACGGCAGCCGGTCGGCCCCCGGGACGCGGCTCAGCCGGTAGATCTCGTACTCCGCCCCCCCGACGTGCAGCGTGGCCTTGCTCGCGAAGGTGTCCATGCTCACCGCGTCACTCCCGTCGTCGCCGTCGGCGTCATCCTCATGGGAAAGTATCTCGATGTCAAGATATCTCCCCGCCCGTGCCGCGCTGCAGCAGGGCCACGCACTCCACGTGGTGCGTGAGCGGGAAGGTGTCGAGGGCCCGCAGCGCGGTGAGCTCCCAGCCCAGGCCGCGGAAGGTGCCGACGTCCCTGGCCAGGGCCGCCGGATCGCACGCCACGTACGCCACCGCCCGCGGCCCGAGCCCGACGATCCGCCGCACCACCTCGGCGCCCGCACCGATGCGCGGCGGGTCGAGGACGACGACGTCGGCCCTGGGCACGGTGCCCCCACGCAGCCAGCGGTCCACCCGCGCCTCGTGCAGCCGGACGCCGGGGCGGTCGTGCAGGTTGCGCCGGGCGTCCCGGACGGCGCCGGCGGCGGCCTCGACCGCGTCGACGCCGCCGGCCGGGCCCAGGTCGTCGGCGAGCGCGCCGGCGAACAGCCCCACCCCGGCGTAGAGGTCGACGAGCTGCTCCCCCGGCCGGGGCCGAAGCTGCGCACGGACGGCGTCGACGAGGGCGTCCGCCGCGCCGGGATGCACCTGCCAGAAGCCGTCACCGGTGACCCGCCAGGACCGTCCGGCGGCGTGCTCGGCGAGCCGGCTGCGACCCTGCGCGACGCCGTCGACGAGGACAACGCGATCGCCGGTCGCCACCGACACTGCGACGGCCAACGACCCGGCACCGGGCCAGCGCCGCGCGAGCAGCGACCCGACCTCCACGGCCGGGTGGCTGAGCGGGCAGTCGGCAAGGTGGACCACCTGGTGGGAGCGGTGCCGACGCAGCCCCGCCCGGCCCTCACGGTCGACGGCCAGCCGCAGCCGGGTCCGCCAGCCCAGTCCGGCCGCGTCGCCGGGCACGGCCTCGACCTGCACGGCGCGCTCGACCCCGGCCAGCCGGCGCAGCTGCTCGGCGACGACCTCGGCCTTCAGCGCCCGCTGCCCCTCCACTGACACGTGCTGCCAGTCGCACCCGCCGCAGCCGCCCGGCCCGGCAACGGGGCAGCGCTGCGGCACCCGGTCGGGCGCGGCTGAGACCACCGCGACCGCGTCCGCCCGCAGGTACCGGGACGCCGTGCCTCCCTCGGTCACGACGGCGCGGACCTGTTCACCGGGCAGGGCGTGCCGGACGAAGACCACCCGGCCCTCGGACCGGCCCACGCAGTGGCCGCCGTGCGCCACCGGACCGACCGTCAGCTCGACGTCGGTCCCGACGAGGCTGGTCCCGGTCACCGACCCGAGGGGCCCGAGAGGTCGTCGAGCTCCTCGCCGTGCCGCACCAGACCGAGCAGCGAGGCCTCGTCGGCGGCGTCCGCCAGGTCGCCGGCGGCCCGCCCCGAGGCCAGCTGGTAGGGCACGCTGGTCACGACGACGCCAGTGGTGAAGCGCAGCCGGGTCTTCAGCCGCAGCGCGCTCTGGTTGTGCAGCAGCTGCTCCCACCACTTGCCCACGACGTACTCCGGCACGAAGACCGTGACCAGGTCACGCGGGCTGTCGCGCCGCAGCCCGCGCACGTAGTCGACGACCGGCCGGGTGATCTCCCGGAACGGTGAGTCGAGGACCTTCAGCGGGACGGGGATCCCGCGCAGGTCCCACTCGGCCTGCAGCGCACGGGCCTCTTCCGGCTCGACGGCCACCGTGACCGCCTCGAGCTTCGACGGCCGGGTGGCCCGGGCGTATGCCAGCGCCCGCATGGTCGGCTGGTGGATCTTCGACACGAGGACGATCGTGTGCACCCGCGCGGGCAGGGTCGTCGGTGCGACGTCGCCCACCGCCAGCTCGTTGCGCACGTTGTCGTAGTGCCGCCGGATGCTGCGCATCAGCAGGAAGAGCAGCCCCATGGCCAGGATGGCGATCCAGGCGCCGCGGGTGAACTTGGTCACGAGGACGATCACGAGGACCGTCCCCGTCATGACCAGGCCCACGGAGTTGATGACCCTCGACCGCTGCATGTGCCGCCGCGCGGGCGGGTCCTGCTCGTCGCGAAGCAGCCGGGTCCAGTGCCGCACCATGCCGGTCTGGCTGAGCGTGAACGACACGAAGACGCCGACGATGTACAGCTGGATGAGCCGCGTCACCTGGGCGTCGAACGCGTACACGAGGAGCATCGCGACGGCGGACAGCATGATGATGCCGTTGCTGAACGCGAGCCGGTCCCCGCGGGTGTGCAGCTGCCGCGGGAGGTACCCGTCTCGGGCGAGGATGGACCCGAGGACGGGGAACCCGTTGAACGCGGTGTTCGCGGCCAGCACGAGGATCAGCGCCGTGGTGAAGGAGACGTAGAACGCGCCCACCGAGAAGTCGCTGAACACCGCCTCGGCGATCTGGGCGATCACGGTCTTCTGCGCGGCACCCTCCGGCAGCCCGACGAGGTCCTCGTCGAACTCGGTGACCTTCACCTCGCTGTGGACGGCCAACCAGGTGATCGAGGCGAACATCGCCATGGAGATCGTGCCCAGCAGCAGCAGCGTGGTCGCCGCGTTCTTCGACTTCGGCTTCCGAAACGCCGGGACGCCGTTGCTGATGGCCTCGATCCCGGTCAGGGCCGTCGTCCCCGACGAGAAGGCCCGCAGCAGCAGGAAGAACAGCGCGAAGCCGCTGAAGGACGCCTCCGGGGTGATCGTCCAGTCGGCGCTCGCGGCCTTGATCTCCTCGCCGCCGGCCAGCCGGAAGAACGCGTAGATCACCATCGTGAAGATGCCGACCATGAACCCGTAGGTGGGGATGGCGAACGCCGTGCCGGACTCCCGCACCCCCCGCAGGTTCATGAACGTGATGAGGAGGATGAGCAGCACGGCCAGCAGCACCGCGTGCTCGCCGAGGGACTCCACGGCCGAGGAGATGTTGGCGACGGCCGAGGAGATGGACACCGCGACCGTGAGCACGTAGTCGACGAGCAGGGCGCTGGCGACGACCAGCCCCGCGCTGGGCCCCAGGTTCTCGGTGGCCACCTCGTAGTCGCCCCCGCCGCTGGGGTAGGCGTGCACGTTCTGCCGGTAGGACGCCACGACCGTGAAGAAGACCGCGACCACGGCCAGCGCGATCCACGGCGTGTAGGTGAGCAGTGCCGCCCCGCCGAGCCCGAGGACGAGCAGGATCTCCTGCGTGGCGTAGGCGTTGGACGACAGCGCGTCGCTGGCGAAGACCGGCAGGGCGACCCGCTTGGGGAGCAGGGTCTCCCCGAGCCGGTCCGAGCGCATGGCCCGGCCGAGCACGAGGCGCTTGCCGACGTCAGCGAGCCTGGCCACGGGTTCGAGCCTAGGGCGCGCCGCGGCCACCCGGGGCACCGACGTCCCGTGAACTGTGGCACGCTGGTCGGGTGCACATCGTGATCATGGGATGTGGTCGCGTCGGCTCCAGCCTGGCGGGGACGCTCGACTCCCAGGGCCACTCCGTCGCCATCATCGACCAGGACGCCGGGTCGTTCCGTCGGCTCACGCCGACCTACGAGGGCACGATGGTGACCGGGGTGGGTTTCGACCCCGAGGTGCTGACCGAGGCGCGGATCCAGCAGGCCACGGCCTTCGCGGCCGTGAGCAGCGGTGACAACTCCAACATCCTCGCCGCCCGGGTCGCCCGGGAGCGCTTCGGCGTGGAGAACGTCGTCGCACGCATCTACGACCCGCGGCGGGCCGAGGTGTACCAGCGGCTGGGCATCCCCACCGTCGCGACCGTGCGCTGGACGACCGACCGCATCATGCGGCGGCTGCTGCCCGGCGGCACCCAGACGGAGTGGACGGACCCCAGCGGCACCGTCTCGCTGATCGAGGCCCACTACGACCCGGGGTGGGTGGGCCAGCGGGTCTCCCGGATCGAGCACGAGGCCTCGACCAGGGTGGCGTTCCTCACCCGCATCGGCGAGGGTCTCCTCCCCGGGCCGGAGACCCTCGTGCAGGAGGGCGATCTCGTGCACCTCATGGTGCGCGAGGAGGACCGGGCCCAGGTCGAGGCGTTCCTCGAGGCGGCCCCACCACCCGAGGAGCACTGATGCGCGTCGCCATCGGTGGGGCCGGCAAGGTCGGCCGGTCGATCGCGGCCGAGCTCATCGGCAACGGACACGAGGTCCTCATCATCGACCGCGACCCGGTGGCGATCCGCCCCGACGCCATCCCGGGCGCGGAGTGGATGCAGGCCGACGCCTGCGAGGTGGCAGTCCTCGAGAAGGCGGGGCTGAACACCTGCCAGGTCGTCATCGCGGCCACCGGGGACGACAAGGTCAACCTCGTCCTCTCGCTGCTGGCGAAGACCGAGTACGGCGTCCCGCGGGTGGTGGCCCGGGTCAACCACCCCAAGAACGAGTGGATGTTCAACGAGGCCTGGGGCGTGGACGTCGCGGTGTCGACGCCCCGGATGCTGTCCGCCCTGGTCGAGGAGGCCGTGAGCATCGGCGACCTCGTGCGCCTGTTCACCTTCCGGCAGGGCGGGGCGAACCTCGTGGAGCTGACGCTGCCCGTGGGGTCACCGCACATCGGCGACCGGGTCGGGGACATGGTGTGGCCGGTCGACACCACGCTGGTCGCGATCCTGCGCGACGGTCGGGTCATCGCGCCCAGCCCGGACGACCCGCTCGAGGCGGGTGACGAGCTTCTCTTCGTCTCGTCCACCGAGGCGGAGGAGTTGCTGCAGGAGCTGCTCAGCCCTCATCCGCCACGCTAGGCGGCTCCTCGGCCGTCTGCCGCACCGGCTGGGTGCGACGCAGCACCAGGTAGGTCACCCACAGCGTCAGCATGAACAGCGGCAGCCCCAGCGGGATGCCCACGACCCCCAGCGCGGCGACCTGGCCGGTTAGGTAGAGCGGCACCTGCACCGCCACCCGCAGGCCGAACATCGCTGCCCACACCGCGCTGGCCAGGGAGTAGCTCCGCAGCCGGGCCGGGTCCTTCCGCCAGCCGAACCCCTCGCCGAACAGCGGGCCGAGGAACACCCCCAGCAGCGGCCAGCGCACGAGGATCGAGACGACGTAGGCCGCGCAGTAGGCCGCGTTCTTGATCACCGAGGGCAGGTAGAAGTCGCGGGCCTGCCCGGTCCAGGCCGCCACGGCCGCCATGACGCCGACGCCGACCAGACCCGCGAGGGACTGCTGCACCGAGCGCCGCTCGGCGAGGCTGATGAGGAAGAGGACGACTCCGCTGCCGACCGCCCAGGCGATCGACGGGGCGAGCTCCTGCCCGGTGAGCGTGTACGCCAGCGCGAAGACGGCTCCCGGGACCCCGGCGTCGATCAGCCCGCGGGGGCCGCCGAGGACCTCGAGCAGCCCCTCCTGGTTCACGGGTGGAGCTCGTAGGACGGGTTGTACATCGTCGGGCGCCCCTGCTGCTCGGTCACCCGGCCGTGCGCCGTGAGCCGCCGGCCGGGGTCGATCCCGAGGATGCGCCGGCGCCCCAGCCACACCAGGGTGAGCGCACCGCTGCCGTCGTACAGCTCGGCCTCCAGGGCGGGCACCCCGCCGCGGGGGCGCAGGGTCAGCGCCCGCACGGTGCCGGACACCGCGACCCGCTCGCCCGTGCAGCAGTCGACCACGGGCACCGCACC
>JALOLN010000311.1 GCA_025455945.1 Actinomycetes bacterium | reverse complement strand
TGATGCTGTCCGGCATCGTCGCGGAGCCGCTGGCCCTGCTCGACGGCGTCAACGAGGTCGGGGCGCACGTCGTCGCCGACGACCTGTCGTGCGGCTGGCGCCGGGTGCTGCCGCCCTCAGCGGCGCCCGACCCCTACCAGCGGCTGGCCGAGCGGTTCATGGCCGGGCCGCCGGACCCGACGCGGGCCGACCCGGTGGACGTGCGGGTGACCTCGCTCGTCGAGCGGCTCACCGCGGCCCACGCGCGCGGCCTGGTCGTGTACGACGTCAAGTTCTGCGAGCCGGAGCTGTTCTACGTCCCGCTGCTGCGCGAGCGGCTGGCTGCCGCGGGGTTCCCCGTGCTGCACGTCGAGGTCGAGGTGACCGACGAGGTGCCCAGCCAGACCCTGACCAGGATCGAGGCGTTCGTGGAGACCCTGACATGAGCGCGCACCCCGACCGGGCCGCGCGCACGCGGTACCGCCTGCAGTACCAGCTGGCCGGCCGCACCGCCCTGCGGGCGCAACGGCTGCGCGACGAGCGTCGGCTGGCCGGCAGGCGCGCCGCGCCGACGGACACCCTGCTGCCCATGCCGCACTCGATGGCCCGGATGCAGGAGCTGATGACCCGGCACTACCTCGAGGGCCGGTTCGCGCACGGCGTGCGCAAGGTGGCCTGGGTGACCAGTGGCGCCCCGGTCGAGGTGCTGCAGGCCCTGGACTACTTCCTCGTCTACCCGGAGAACCACGCCGCGCTGTGCGGTGCCCGCAAGCTGGGCGAGGCGCTGTGCGCGGAGGCGGAGGACCGCGGGTACTCCCGCGACCTGTGCTCGTACGCCCGGACCGACATCGGGTCGGTGCTGTCGGGACGGACCCCCGTCGGCACGCTGCCCCCGCCCGACCTCCTGCTGTGCTGCACCAACATCTGCCAGACCGTCAAGTACTGGTACGAGGTGCTCGCCGCGCAGTTCGGCTGCCCGCTGGTCGTCGTCGACACCCCGTTCCTGTACGGCGAGGCCCAGGAGCACCAGGTGGAGTACGTGCGCCGGCAGCTCGAGGACGAGCTGGTCCCCGCCGCGGAGCAGGTGGCCGGCCAGGCCCTGTCGCCGGCCCGGCTGGAGCGCGTCGTCCGCGAGGCCCGGGACGCCTCCGCGCTGTGGCTGGAGATCCTCGACCGCTCGCAGCACCGGCCCGCGCCGATGACCGCCTTCGACGGCTTCCTGCTCATCGGGCCGATCGTCAACCTGCGCGGCCGGCCCGAGACGACGGACTTCTACCGGCACCTGCTCGCCGAGCTCGACGCGCGGATCGCCGCCGGGGTGGGAGCCGTCCGGGAGGAGCGGTTCCGGGTGCTCTGGGACAACCTGCCGATCTGGTACCGGCTGTCCAAGCTGTCCCACCTGCTGGCCGCGCAGGGGGTGAACGTCGTCGCGTCGACGTACACCTACGCCTGGGGGGAGCTGGCCTCGATGATCGACCCGGCCGACCCCTTCGGGTCGGGTGCGCGCACCTACCTCCACCCGATCCTCAACCGGTCGACGGGGCACAAGCTCGAGGCGATGCGCGGGATGGTCGACGCCTTCGCCCTGGACGGCGCGATCCTGCACTCCGACCGCTCGTGCAAGCCGTACTCGCTCGGCCAGATCGACCAGCGCGACCACCTCGTCGGGGAGCTGGGGGTTCCGGCGCTGCTGCTCGAGGCCGACCACAACGACCAGCGCGCCTGGTCGGAGGAGCAGGGCGTCGGTCGCATCGAGGCGTTCGTCGAGATGATGGAGGCCGCCCGGTGACAGCAGGGCGGGTGGCTGCCATCGGCGTGGACGCCGGGTCGACGACCTGCAAGCTCGTCGCCGTGGACGCCGCGGGGGCGATCCTCGGCTGGCGGCTGGAGCCCGCGACGCCGCGGGTCGAGGTGCAGTCCGAGGAGCTGCTCGTCGACCTGCGGGCCACCCTCGGGGTGGGACCGGAGGTACCGGTTGTCGCCACGGGGTACGGCCGCAAGCTGGTGCGCGCTGCCGACCGCGACGTCACCGAGATCACCTGCCACGCCCGTGGCGTGTTCGCCGACCTCGGCACGGCCGGGACGCTGGTCGACATCGGGGGCCAGGACAGCAAGGTCATCCGGATCGGGCCCAGCGGCAGCCCGGTCGACTTCGCGATGAACGACAAGTGCGCCGCCGGCACCGGGCGCTTCCTCGAGCACACCGCCAGCCGGCTGGGCGTGGCCCTCGACGACCTCGGCCCGACGGCCCTGTCGGCGAG
Organism: Actinomycetes bacterium; assembly: GCA_025455945.1. GTDB lineage: Bacteria > Actinomycetota > Actinomycetes > Prado026 > Prado026 > Prado026. The sequence goes on along the minus strand of JALOLN010000311.1, from coordinate 300 downwards.
CCACGAGGAACGGATCAGCTCCACGTGCACCGTGTTCGCCGAGTCGGAGATCATCTCGCTGATCGCCCACGGCGCGGACCTGTCCGCGATCCTCCTCGGCCTGCACCGCGCGCTGGTGGGGCGCGTCCTCGCCATGGTCCGCGCGGTGGGGCTGGAGCCGCCGCTGCTGCTGTCCGGGGGGGTTGCCCGCAACTCGGCGATCCGCGAGCTGCTCGGCCGCGAGGCCGGCACCCCGGTGCGGCTGCCCAGCCGGCCGCAGCTCATGGGTGCCTACGGCGCGGCCCTCGTGGCGTCCCGCGG
>JALOLN010000310.1 GCA_025455945.1 Actinomycetes bacterium | reverse complement strand
CGCCCCGGCACGGCCAGGGCGCACTTCAGGCCGGCCAGGTTCCACGCCTTGGAGGCGCTGACGAGGGTCACCGCGTGCTCCGGTGCCCACCCGTCGAGGCTGCCGAACGGCACGTGCCGGTGTCCCGGGGAGGTCAACGGCGCGTGGATCTCGTCGCTGACCACCGTCACCCGGTACCGCTGCGCCAGCGCCGCCACCGCCGCCAGCTCCGCCCGGCCCAGCACCTCGCCGGTGGGGTTGTGGGGGTGGCACAGCAGGTACGCCCGGGCGCCGAGCCGGAAGCAGCGCTCGAGGTCGTCGACGTCCAGCCGGAACCGACCCGATCCATCGCGGCGCAGCGGGCTGCTCACCACCCGGCGGCCGCACCCCGCCACGACGCCGAAGAACGGCGGGTACACCGGCGGGTTGACGACGACCCCGTCCCCGGGTCTGGTCACCAGCTCGAGCACCCGGGCGATCCCGCGCACGACGTCGGGCACCGGCACGACCGCAGCAGGGTCCGGGGCCCACCCGAACCGGCGGGCGGAGAACGCCGCGTACGACTCGGCGAGCCCGCCGAACGCCGGGTAGCCGGTGTCGCCGCGGTCCACCAGCCCGCGCAGGGCCGCCGTCACGGGCGCGGCGAGCGGCAGGTCCATCTCCGCCACCCAGACGGGCAGGACGTCGAGGGGATACCGCGTCCACTTGGCGCTGCGACGGCGGCGCAGCGCCGCGAGGTCGAGGTGGTCGAAGTCCGGCGCGGATCCTGACGGCACGACCGCAGTATCACGGGCGGCGGGCTGCACCGCGGGCACGTACAGTGGCAATCGGACCCCGAGCCGCGCCGGCGACGTGAGGGAGGTGGCGACGTGCTCAAGCCCCTGCTGGTGCTCGTCGCGGCCGGCCTCACGGTCTGGGCGGTGCTCGACCTGGCGCAGACCCCCCGGGACCGGGTGCGCGGCCAGTCCAAGGCGCTGTGGGCGCTGGCCGCGATCGCCCTGCCGGTGCTGGGGCCGCTGGCCTGGCTGACGATGGGCCGCACCACCCCGGCCGGCGGCGGCCGGGCCGCGCCTCCTCGGCCGGTCGGGCCGGACGACGACCCGGACTTCCTCCGCAGGCTGGACGACGAGCGGCGCCGGCAGTCCCCGGACGACGCGTCCTGACCGCGCGGCCCTACTCGGTCGGCAGCCCGCCGTAGGAGTGCAGGCCCGAGAACCAGATGTTGACGCCGAAGTAGTTGAACACGAAGGTGGACAGCCCGATGAGGGCCACCACCGCGGCCTTGCGTCCCTTCCAGCCGGCCGTGGCCCGCGCGTGCAGGTACCCGGCGAAGACGATCCAGGTGACCAGGGCCCAGGTCTCCTTGGGGTCCCACCCCCAGTACCGGCCCCAGGCGTTCTCCGCCCAGATCGCCCCCGCGACGATGGCGAAGGTCCACACCGGGAACACGAAGGCGAACAGGCGGTAGGCCGTGCGGTCCAGCTGCTCCGACGGGGGCAGCCGCCGCGCCAGGCCGTTGCTGCGGCCGTGCCGCTCCCAGCGGTCCTGCAGCAGGTACAGCACGGTGAGGACGCCGCCGAGGGCGAACACCGCGCCCGAGATGATCGCCGCCGCGACGTGGATCACCAGCCAGGAGGACTTCAGCGCCGGGACCAGCGGTCCGGCGTCGACGTAAAGGACCGTCACCGCCAGGCCGAGCATCAGCAGCACCGGGAGGACGACGAACACCCCCAGCAGCCGCAGCGCCGGCCGCCGCCAGACGGCGATGAGGTACGCGCCGACGAGCACCGCCGCCGAGGTGATCGAGAACTCGTACATGTTGCCCCACGGCGCTCGCTCGGCGGCCAGCCCGCGGGTGACGACGCCGGCGACGAGCAGCACCTCCCCGAGCACCGTCAGCGACAGGCCGACGGCGCCGAACCGGTCCGCACCCCTGTCCGGCCCGAGGCCCCCGGGCGCACCGGTGGCGGACTCGTCCGGTCCGGCCGGCACTGCCGCCCCACGCTGGCCGGTGCCCGCCGCCACCAGGGCCCGCTCACGGGCCGGGACCGCCGCAGTGCTGCGGGCCACCCGGCCGCGGCTGCCGAACGCCAGCTCGGCGGAGAACGCCAGCATCGCCAGGGTGAGCACGCCCATCGCCGAGTAGACGAGGGCGTTGCTCAGCTGCGCGTACGTCTCCAGGCTCACGCGGTGTCCTCCGGGTGCTCGGGCCGGGCCTCCGGGGCAGCGGTCCTCAGCCGTTCCAGCAGTCGCTCGACCTCGTCGTCCAGGCCGCCGGTCTCGGTGCGGGCCAGCCCGGCGACCTCCACGAGGGTAGTGCCACCCGGCTGCGGCGTCGCCCGGACCCACACCCGGCGGCGCGGCACGAACAGCGAGAGCATCAGCCCGAGCAGGGCCACGACCACCGAGCCGAGCGCGAGCCCCTTGCCCGGGTCCTGCGCCACCGAGAAGGAGGCCCACTCCGCCACGCCGTCGAAGGTGACCGAGCCGGCGCCGTCCGGCAGGACCCAGGTGTCCCCGACGGCCAGCGCGCGCAGCCCGCCCTGCGTCATCCGGGAGGTGTCCA
>JALOLN010000309.1 GCA_025455945.1 Actinomycetes bacterium | reverse complement strand
CGGCGGCCAGCGCGAACCGCCAGAACAGGAAGTCGAGGACCGGCATGGCCGCCACGGCGTCCTTGACGATGACGAACGTGGACCCCCACACCGCGGTGGCGGCCACCAGCGCCGCCGTGGCCCCCAGGGCCGGCGTGACCGACGGGCGGACCGACGTGCTCATCCGGCACCCAGCCGCGTGGGCAGAGGGGGTCGGCGGCGGCTCACACCACGGTGATCGTGACCGTGCTGCCCTTCGGGGCCTGGCTGCCGGCCCCGGGGCTCTGGCTGATCACCCGGTTGAGGAAGACGACCGGCGGCCGGTTGACCTTGACCTTGAACCCGGCGGCCTCGAGGATCCACGGCGTCCGCGGCCTTGCGGTCGGTGACGCTGGGCACGGCGACCAGCGGCGGGCCCTTGGAGACCACGACGGACACCGTGCTGCCCTGCAGGACGGTCTTGCCGGCGGCCGGCGACTGGCTGATGACGGAACCCTTGGCGACGCTCTCGTTGTACTGCTCCGCGCTCGTCGTCAGCTTGAGCTTCTTGGCCGCCACGGCCTTCTTCGCGGCGTCGAGGCTCAGGCCGGTCAGGCGCGGCACCTCGACCGGGGGCAGGCCCCTGCTGACGACGACGCGCACGGCGGTGTCGCGCTTGACCTTCGTCCCTGCCTCGGGTGCGGAGGAGATCACGTCCCCCTTGGCGACGGACTGGCTGTACTCCTGGGTCTGCTGGCCGAGGGTGAGGTTGACCGCGGCGAGTGCGGCGGAGGCCTCGGTGACCGTCTTGCCCTTGAGGTCGGGGACGGCGTAGCGCTCTGGCCCGCGTGAGACGACGAGGGTGACGGTCCCGTCGCGGCGGACCTCTGCACCGGCTGCCGGGTCGGAGCTGATGACCAGGCCGGCCTTGACCGTCTCGCTGAACTGCGGCTGACCGAGCCCGGTCTGCAGGCTGGCCTGGGTCAGGGCCGCCTCGGCGGCCTCGGGGGTCAGACCCACGACGGACGGGGTCACCACGGTCCGGCCGGCGGCGAGGTACCACGTCCCGGCGCCGACCACCGCCGCGAGCGCGAGCAGGACGGTCAGGAAGACGAGGACCGGGCGGCGGCGCCGGCGCACCACGGGCACCGGGCCCTCGGGCGCGGGGATGACCGCCGGACCGGACGGCGGGGGACCGGCGTCGGCCGGCGGCGCGCCTGCGCCCGCCCCGCCCGGGCCGCCGGGCGCGGTGGGGGGACGGGTGGCCTGGGTCGCGCCCGCCGTCCCGGCCGCGACGCCCGCGGCGACCGGCTGGCGCTGCCCGGCAATCGGGACGACGAGGGTGTCGGCGAGGTCGACGACCGCAGGCCCGGCGGTCGAGAAACCCAGCTCGGCAGGGGTGAGCCGCTCGCGGGTGGTCTCCACGAGGGCGAGCAGCCGGTCGGCGTCGGCCGGGCGGGCGTCAGGGGCCCGGCTGGTGGCGGTGGCCACGAGCCGGTCGAGCTCGGGGGAGAGCCCGGGCACGGCGGCGGACGGTGCCGGGACGTCCTCGTGGACGTGTTGGAAGGCGACCGCCATGGGGTTGTCGCCGGAGAACGGCGGGCCGCCGGTGAGCATCTCGTAGAGCAGGATCCCGGCCGAGTAGACGTCGCTGCGGGTGTCGGTGCGGCCCTGCTGCACCTGCTCGGGGGAGAGGTAGGCCACCGTGCCGATGAGCACCCCGTGCTGGGTGGACTGGCTGGCCGCGCCCGTGGTGGCGGCCCGCGCCAGCCCGAAGTCGGCCACCTTGACCCGGCCGTCGTCGGCGAGCAGGACGTTCTCCGGCTTGACGTCGCGGTGCACCAGCCCGGCCCGATGGGCGGCCCCGAGGGCGGCGAGAACCGGCTCGAGGACGTCGAGCGCCTCGCGCGGGCTCAGCCGGCCCCGCTCGCGCAGCAGGTCGCGCAGGGTGCGGCCGCGGACGAACTCCATGGCGAGGAAGACCGTGCCGGAGTCCTCGCCCTGGTCGTACACGGCGACGACGCCGGGGTGCGACAGCCGGGCGGCCGAGCGGGCCTCCTGGCTGAACCGGGCGACGAACGCGTGGTCCTCGGCCAGGCCGGGGTGCATGACCTTGAGGGCGACGGGACGGTCCAGCCGGGTGTCGACCCCCTCGTAGACCGTGGCCATGCCGCCGCGCGCCAGCCGGGCGATGACCCGGTAGCGGCCGTCGAGGGTGCGCCCGACGAGGGGGTCGGGGGCCGTGGCGTCCACCCCGCGAGTGTACGGTCCGGCGCCGCAAAGCCCTGGAACGCCGCGCCCGGACACCTCGCGCGTCCCCTCCCACGCCCCCCTCCCCGCCTTCTGGCGCCGCGCCGGGGTCACCCGACGTCCGCAAGGCCCGCAAGCGCGCCAGAGGGCGGGGAAGGGGTCGACGGCGGGGCGAGGCTAGAACGCGGGCTGCTGGGCCACCTCGGGGGCGCCCCACAGGGCCAGCACCGAGACCGCGAGCACGAGGACGACGGCGCCGGACACGATCAGCGCCGCCCCGGCGGCCGACCGCTGCCAGCCGTGGGCGGGGGCGCGCATCAGCGCCAGCAGGGCGCAGATCGCCGCCGGCCCGAGCAGCAGCACGCCGGGGACGATCGTCGCGACGTAGCTGGCGAGCTCGCTCGGGGCGCCGTCGGCCGAGACGTAGCGCACGGCGATCTCCGGCATGCGCAGCGAGGTGAGGTTCAGCAGCATCGCCCCGGTGGCCAGCCGGCCGACCCGGTGGGGGACTGGCTGACCGTGCCCGACGTCGCCACCGCCCTCGGCCTCGACGTCATGCAGGTGCGCCAGCTGGTCCGGGACCGGGCGCTGCTCGCGCAGCGGCGGGCCGGCGTCCTCGTGGTCCCGGCGGCGTTCGTGCAGGACGGCCGGGTGCTCAAGGGCCTGCCCGGGCTGCTGAGCCTGCTCGCCGACGGCGGCTTCAGCGACGACGAGGCGCTGCGCTGGCTGTTCACCGCCGACGACTCGCTGCACGACTCGCTGCCGGGCAGCCCCGTCCAGGCGCTGCGGGAGAACCGCGGCACCGAGGTCCGCCGCCGCGCCCAGGCGCTCGCCGTCTGATGGCCTCCCAGCGCGCCGCGATCGCCATGACCCCCGCGGAGGTCGACGCCTTCCTCCGGGAGCGGCGGATCTGCGTCCTGGTCACCTTCGGCCCGGACGGCATGCCCGACCCCGTCCCGATGTGGTTCGTCGTGGACGACGCGGGCACCGTGGTCATGCGCACGTTCGCCAAGTCGCAGAAGGTCGTCAACCTGCGGCGCGACCCGCGCTGCGCCGCCCTGTTCGAGACCGGTGACCGGTACGCCGAGCTCCGCGGCGTCCAGCTGACCGGGGCGGTCGAGCTGGTCGACGACCCCGAGCTCGTCGCGGACACGGTCACCGGTCTGGCGCTGAAGTACGAGGGGCTCGCCCCCGAGCACGCGGAGCAGTTCCGTGCGGCGGCGCTGTCCCGGGCGGGCAAGCAGGTGGCCATGCGGCTGCGGGTGGACCGGGTCGTGTCCTGGGACCACCGCAAGCTCGGGGCGACCCCACCGGGCCCGGCATGAGCCGGCTGTCCTACCTGGGCGTCCTGGCCTTCACGGTCGCGGGGACGGCCTGGCTGGAGGTGCTGCTGCGCACCCGGGTCTACCGCCGGTGGCGGCGGCTGCTGCTGTCGCTGCTGCCGGTGCTCGCGGTGTTCGTCGTCTGGGACCTCTATGCGATCGCCCGCGGGCACTGGACGTTCGACCCGGGCCGGACGACGGGGGTGCTGCTCCCCGGCTCGCTCCCGTTGGACGAGCTGCTGTTCTTCGTCGTGGTGCCCACGGCGGCGGTCCTCACCTTCGAGGCCGTGCGGGCCGTGAAGCGCTGGCCGGCGGGTGACGAGGCCCCCGGTGAGGGGGACGAGGCGGCGTGACGTACACCCAGCTCACCCTGCTCGGGGTGGCCGCCACCGTCGTGCTCGACCTCGTCGTCCTGCGCACCCGGGTCCTGCTGCGCCGCACGTTCTGGGTGGCGTACGCGATCATCGTGTTCTTCCAGCTGCTCACCAACGGCGTCCTCACCGGCTTCCGGATCGTGCGCTACGACGGCGCCGCCATCATCGGGTCGGGCACGCCGGTGCTCGTCGGCGACGGCCGGCTGGTCTTCGCGCCGGTGGAGGACCTGCTGTTCGGGTTCGCCCTCGTCGTCCAGACCCTGGCCTGGTGGGTGTTCTGGGGACGTCGCGGCGTCCAGCGCACCCCCACCGCCGGGCCGGCGCCGACCTGGTGGCCCGGCCGCCGGGACTGACGGTCCCGGCGCGCCGGCCGGTCAGCGCCGCCGGGCCCGGACGGCGCGCACCCAGGCCGGCCCGGCCACGGCCAGCCGCCGGCTGACGGGGACGGCGGCCCGCCCGTCGAAGACCTGGAAGTCGATGCGCTCCACCTCGTCGACGATGCCGCAGTACAGCACGCGGGCCGCCTCGATGCACGGCTGCGACGTGGGGTGCAGCAGGGCGATGCCCGGCCGG
>JALOLN010000093.1 GCA_025455945.1 Actinomycetes bacterium | reverse complement strand
CAACGTGCCACGCCGCTGAGCGGGGCTCAGCGGTCGCGCAGCGCCGCGATCCGCTCGGCCAGGTCGACCGGGGGGTCGACCACCTCGACGACCTTGTCCCTGCTGGTGGCGCCGGTGACGAGCCGGACCGCCCGCCGCCGCACCCCGAGTGCATCGGCCAGCGCCCGCAGGGCCGCCTCGGTCGCCGCGCCGTCCACCGCCCGTGCCGTCACGGCGACGACGAGCGTCCCGCCGTCCCCGTACCTGCCGCCCACCGCGGTGCGGGCCGCCCCCGGCCGGACGCGCACGGCGACCCGGACCGGCCCCGGCTGCCCACCACCCACGCCCACGCCGGACAGTCTCGCCGCATCTCAGCGAGCCCGCGGCCCGGGCAGTGCCAGGTAACGAGCGGGTAACGAAAGGACCCGCCCGGTGCCCCTCCGGTCGCCCCGCGGCGTCCGGCTCACTAAGGTCCGTCCGACAACCACCCCCGGCCGGCCGACCACTGAGGCGGCTGGGGCAACCCAGGCGAAACCGCACCCCGCAGACAGCCGTTCGCGGGTGAAGGAGGAACGTGTGAGCAGGACACTTGCCCGCAGGATGACCGCCGTGGCGGCGATCGCCGTGGCCTCGCTGGGTCTCGCGGCCTGCGGCAGCGACAGCGAGGGCGACGGCGGCGGGTCCGGCGAGACCGTCAAGATCGGCTTCATGGGTGACCTGACCGGGCCCAACAAGCAGCTCGGCATCAACATCCTCGACGGTGCCAAGCTGGCGCTGGCCGACTACGAGAAGACCAACCCGGACGTCAAGATCACCATCGTCGAGTACGACTCGCAGGGTGACCCCAAGCAGGCCAGCGGCCTGGCGCCAAAGGTCATCGACGACGGCGTCGTCGGGCTGGTCGGACCGGCGTTCTCCGGCGAGACCGCCGACACCGGTGCCGCCTGGGAGGAGGCCGGCCTGCCGTTCGTCTCCGCCTCCGCCACGCGGGTCACGCTCTCCGACAACGGCTGGAAGACCTTCCACCGGGTGCTGGCCGACGACGGCTTCCAGGGCCCGGGCGTGGCCACCTTCATGGCCAACAACGGCTTCGAGACGGTGGCGATCATCGACGACGCCTCCGAGTACGGCCAGGGCCTGGCCAACGAGGTCGACGCCAAGGCCAAGGAGCTCGGCCTGACGGTGGCCGTCCGTGAGGCCGTGGCCGCCGAGGGCACCACGGTGCCCAACTACTCGTCCACGATCTCCAAGATCAAGGGCGCGAACGTCGACGCGATCTTCTACGGCGGCTACTACGCCCAGTCCGGCGGGTTCGTGAAGCAGCTGCGGGACGGCGGCGAGGACGCCGTGTTCGTCTCCGGCGACGGCTCGCTCGACGGCGCTTTCATCGAGGGTGGCGGCGAGGCCGCCAATGGCGCGGCGCTCAGCTGTGCCTGCGCCCTGATCAACGACACGGCGACCGGGGCGGCCAAGACGTTCTACGACGCGTACAAGGCGGCGTACAACACCGAGCCCGGCACCTACTCCCCCGAGGGCTACGACGCGATGACCGCGTTCATCAACGCGGTGAAGGACGGCAAGACCGACCGGGCCGGCATCCTCGAGTACCTCACGACGGTGGACTTCGAGGGCGTCTCCAAGCAGATCAAGTTCGAGGCCAACGGCAACATCGTCGGCGGCACCATCCTCATGTACCAGGTGAAGGACGGCGCGATCGTCGGCATCGGCACCACGGAGGACGCCAAGCTGTCCTAGTGTTCGGCTGACTCCAGGCAGGACGGAGGGTGGGGCGCCCAGCGCCTCACCCTCCGTCCGGGGACAGGGTGAGCGTGAGCAACTTCGTCAACCAGTTCTGGGCCTCCACCATCGACGGCCTGACCCAGGGCGCGATCTACGCCCTGGTCGCCCTCGGGTACACGCTCGTCTACGGCGTGCTGCGCCTCATCAACTTCGCCCACTCCGAGATCTTCATGATCGGGACGTTCGCGACCGTCGGCGTCATCTCGGCCGCGGGCATCACCTCTCCGCTCGCCGGGGTCGGCCTCCTGCTGTTCGTCCTCGGCGCGGGTGCGGTGGCCGCCGTCGTGTCCGGCGGATCGGCCGTCGTCCTCGAGCGCGTCGCCTACCGACCCCTGCGCAGACGTGGGGCCACCCAGCTGGCCGCGCTGATCTCGGCGATCGGCGCCTCGCTGTTCCTCCAGCAGGCCGTCTCGATCTGGGTCACCTCCGACGCCCGGACCACCGAGCGGGTCATGGAGAAGGTCAACCTGCTGACGATCGGCACCGGCGACCTGCGGGCCGACAAGTTGCTGGTCTTCGTGGGCGCGATGGCCATGATGATCCTGCTCGACCGGCTGGTCAGCGGCACCCGGTTCGGCCGGGCCATCCGCGCCACGGCCCAGAACGCCGACACCGCCACCCTCATGGGCGTCAACATCGACCGGGTGATCATGATCACCTTCCTCATCGGCGGGGCCATGGCCGGCGTCGGCGGCATGCTCTACGTCATCTTCTTCGAGGTCACCAACTTCACCGTCGGCTTCGTCCTCGGCATCAAGGCGTTCACCTCGGCCGTGCTCGGCGGCATCGGCAACCTGCGCGGCGCCCTGCTGGGCGGCCTGCTGCTCGGCCTCATCGAGGAGTACGGCGCCAGCGTCGTCGGCGCCCAGTGGAAGGACGTCATCGCGTTCTCGGTGCTCGTCGCGGTGCTGATGTTCCGGCCGACCGGGTTGCTCGGCGAGGCGCTCGGGAAGGCGCGGGCATGAGCGCGGCGAAGCGGCTCCGGCTGCCGTCCGCGCCGTGGACCCGCGCCTACGAGGCGGCCAGCGCCCGGTGGGCCGCGCTCCCGGGCTGGGCGCGCTGGGTCGGCTATGCGCTGATCCTGGTCGCGGCGCTGGCGCTGCCGTCCATCCCCGGCCTCGGCGACATCATGGCCCCCGGCAGCAGCTGGGAGCGGATCCTCTTCTACCCGATCGCCATCTACGTCCTGCTGGCCCTCGGCCTCAACGTCGTCGTCGGGTACGCCGGGCTGCTGGACCTCGGCTTCGTGGCCTTCTTCGCGATCGGCGCCTACACCAACGCCATCCTGGGCGGCACGTACGGGTGGGGGTTCTGGACGGTCCTCCCGATCGGGATCGCCCTGGCGATGCTCGCCGGCCTGCTCCTGGGCTCGCCCACGCTGCGCCTGCGCGGGGACTACCTGGCCATCGTGACGCTCGGCTTCGGCGAGATCATCCGGGTGACGGCGAACAACACCGAGTTCCTCGGCGGGCCCCGCGGCATCAACCAGATCCCCCGGCCACCCAGCGTCGAGGGCGTCGACGCGCTGACCTTCTCCATCACCGACTCCAAGCCCTACTACTACCTCGCGGTCGCGTTCATCACCGTCTTCATCGTCATCCTCAAGCGCCTGGAGCGGTCCCGGGTCGGCCGGTCGTGGACGGCGCTGCGCGAGGACGAGGACGCCGCTGAGCTCATGGGCGTGCCCACGCTGAAGTTCAAGCTGTGGGCGTTCACCGTCGGTGCCGCCGTCGGCGGCGCCACCGGGGTGCTCTACGCCAGCTTCCAGACCGCCATCCGCCCCACCGACTTCACCTTCATCGTCTCGGCGACGATCCTCGCGGCCGTCGTCCTCGGCGGGGCGGGCCACATCCCCGGTGTCATCCTCGGCGCGTTCCTCGTCGCCTGGCTGCCCGAGCTGGCCCGCGACCTCAACAAGTACCGCGTGCTCGCCTTCGGCGCGGCCCTGGTCCTCCTCATGATCTTCCGGCCGCAGGGCCTGTGGCCCTCCCGGCTGAGGGAGGCCGAGCTCAAAGAGGGCGAGGGCGGCATCGGCCGCCTCGGCGGCGAGGTCGGCGCGGTCGTCACCCAGGAGGGGCTGTGACCGAGCACCTGTTGAGCCTCTCCGGGGTCACCATGCAGTTCGGCGGCCTGACCGCCGTCAAGGACCTCGACCTGCACGTCACGCCGGGAGAGATCTTCGCGCTCATCGGCCCCAACGGGGCGGGCAAGACGACGGTCTTCAACATGGTCACCGGCGTGTACACCCCGACGACGGGCGACATCACGTTCGAGGGCCACCGGCTCAACGGGCTGCGGCCGCACAAGGTGACCAAGCTCGGCCTGGCCCGGACCTTCCAGAACATCCGGCTCTTCGACAACATGTCCGCGCTCGACAACGTCATCGTCGGCGTCCACGCCCAGCACCGGTCCAGCGTCGTGGGTGCCGTGCTGGGCCTCCCCCGGTTCCGCCGCGAGGAGCGCGAGGGCCACGAGCGGGCGATGGAGCTGCTGGAGTTCACCGGCATCGCCGACCGCTCGGCCAGCGCCGCGCGCAACCTGCCCTACGGGGACCAGCGCCGGCTGGAGATCGCCCGCGCCCTGGGCACCTCGCCGCGGCTGCTGCTGCTCGACGAGCCGGCCGCCGGCATGAACCCCTCGGAGAAGTCCGCCCTCGTGGCCCTGATCCGCAAGGTGCGCGACACCGGGGTCACCGTGCTCCTCATCGAGCACGACATGGGTCTGGTCATGGGGGTCAGCGACCGCATCGCGGTCCTCGACTTCGGCCTGAAGATCGCCGATGGTCAGCCCGCCGAGGTCCAGCGGGACCCGGCCGTCATCAAGGCCTACCTCGGGGAGGCGGCGGATGCTTCTTGAGGTGGACGAGCTGCACGTCAGCTACGGCCGGGTCGCCGCGCTGCGTGGCATCAGCCTGCAGGTCGACGAGGGCGAGATCGTCACGCTCATCGGCGCCAACGGGGCCGGCAAGACCACCACGCTGAAGACGCTGTCCGGGCTGCGCGCCGTCGCGGCGGGCAGCATCCGCTTCGACGGCCGGGACATCACCGCGATGCCCGGCCACCAGCGGGTGATGGCCGGGCTGTGCCAGGCCCCTGAGGGCCGCGGGGTGTTCCCGGGGATGAGCGTGGCCGAGAACCTGGCCATGGGGGCCTACTCGCGGGGCAAGCCCGCCGAGGCCGACCTCGAGCGGGTGTTCACGCTGTTCCCGCGGCTGAAGGAGCGCCAGAAGCAGGCCGGCGGCACGCTGTCGGGCGGCGAGCAGCAGATGCTGGCCATCGGCCGCGCCCTCATGGCGCGCCCCCGGCTGCTGCTCCTCGACGAGCCCTCGATGGGCCTGGCCCCCCAGTACATCCAGCTGATCTTCCGGATCATCGCGGAGATCAACGAGCAGGGCACGACGGTGCTGCTCGTCGAGCAGAACGCCGCGCAGGCCCTCGCCGTGGCCCACCGCGCCTACGTCCTCGAGACCGGCACCATCGTCAAGACCGGTACCGGCCAGGAGCTGCTGGGCGACGAGTCGGTCGTGGCGGCCTACCTCGGCGGCGGGCCCGGGTAGACTCGCCCCGCCCGAGAAGGCGTTGAAGGGGACGAGTACCTCCGCACGCAGCCAGGAGCGACCCGGGGACGGTGCGAGCCCGGGGGTGTGCGCGGGGCGAAGATCACCCCCGAGCTGCCGGCAGAAACGGCCCACCCGGGCCGGAGTAGAGCCAGCCGGGCGCGCCGAGCGGGCGTGGGCGAGCCACGCCAAGGAGGGTGGTACCGCGGGGACCGGGAGGACCGGCCCTCGTCCCTCCGTCGAGGTCGAGACGACGGAGTGGCGGATGTACGCAGCGGTACCGACGCAGGTCAACCTGCCCGCGATGGAGCGTGCGGTCCTCGCGTTCTGGCGCGACAACGACACCTTCGCCACGTCCCTCGCGCGCACCGCGGACGCCCCGCTGTGGGTGTTCTACGAGGGCCCGCCGACGGCCAACGGCGCCCCGGGCACGCACCACGTCGAGGCCCGGGTGTTCAAGGACGTGTTCCCCCGCTTCCAGACGATGAAGGGCCGGCACGTCCCGCGCAAGGCCGGCTGGGACTGCCACGGCCTGCCCGTGGAACTCGCCGTCGAGCGCGAGCTGGGCTTCACCGGCAAGGGCGACATCGAGGCGTACGGCGTGGCGGAGTTCAACGCCCGCTGCCGTGAGTCCGTCGAGCGGCACGTCGACGCCTTCGAGGCGATGACGGAGCGGATGGGCTACTGGGTCGACACCGGCGCCGCCTACCGCACCATGGATCCCTCCTACATCGAGTCCGTGTGGTGGTCCCTGCAGCGGATCTTCGAGCGCGGCCTGCTCGAGGAGGACCACCGGGTCGCCCCCTACTGCCCCCGCTGCGGGACGACCCTGTCCGACCACGAGCTCGCCCAGGGCTACGAGACGGTCGTCGACCCGTCGGTGTACGTCCGCTTCCCGGTGACGTCCGGGCCGTGGCAGGACCTCGGTGCCCAGCTGCTGGTGTGGACGACGACGCCGTGGACGCTGGTGTCGAACACCGCGGTGGCGGTGCACCCCGAGGTGGAGTACGTCGCGGCCCGGACGGCGGGCGGGGAGGTGCTCGTCGTCGCCGAGCCGCTGCTGGCCGCGACCCTGGGTGCGGACGCCGAGGTGCTGGCCCGGGTGCCCGGGCGGGACATGGAGCGGTGGACCTACTCCCCGCCGTTCACGCTGGTAGCCATCCCCGACGCCCACTACGTGACCCTGGCCGACTACGTCACCGTCGAGGACGGCAGCGGCCTGGTCCACCTCGCCCCGGCGTTCGGCGCGGAGGACCTCGCCGCCGGCCGGGAGTACGGGTTGCCGGTGGTGAACCCGATCACGGCCGACGGCCACTTCACCTCCGACGTCCCCCTCGTGGGGGGAACGTTCTTCAAGAAGGCCGACGAGGTGCTCGTCGCGGACCTGCGCGACCGGGGGCTGCTGTTCCGGCACCTGCCCTACGAGCACCCCTACCCGCACTGCTGGCGCTGCCACACGCCGCTGATGTACTACGCCCAGCCGTCCTGGTACATCCGCACGACCGCCGTCAAGGACGCCCTGCTGCGCGAGAACGAGGCCACTGCCTGGTTCCCGGGCACCATCAAGTGGGGACGGTACGGCGACTGGCTGAACAACAACGTCGACTGGGCACTGTCCCGCAACCGGTACTGGGGCACGCCGCTGCCGATCTGGCGCTGCACCGCCGAGCTGGCGCACCTCACCTGCGTGGGCTCCCTCGCCGAGCTGGGCCGGCTCGCCGGCCGTGACCTGTCCGACCTCGACCCGCACCGGCCGTTCGTCGACGAGGTCGTCCTGGACTGCCCCACCTGCGGCGCACCGGCCCGCCGGGTCCCCGAGGTCATCGACGGGTGGTACGACTCGGGCTCGATGCCGTTCGCGCAGTGGGGCTACCCGTACCAGGGCGCCGCCGACTTCGACGCGGCCTACCCGGCGGACTTCATCTGCGAGGCCATCGACCAGACCCGCGGCTGGTTCTACACCCTCATGGCCGTGGGCACCCTCGTCTTCGACCGGTCGTCCTACCGCAACGTGCTCTGCCTCGGGCACATCCTCGACGAGCAGGGCCGCAAGATGTCCAAGCACCTCGGCAACGTGCTCGAGCCGATCCCGCTGATGGACGAGCACGGCGCCGACGCGGTGCGGTGGTTCATGGCGGCCGGCGGCTCGCCGTGGCAGGCCCGCCGGGTCGGCCACGCCGCGATCCAGGAGGTGGTGCGCAAGACGCTGCTCACCTACTGGAACACCGTCGCCTTCCAGTCGCTGTACGCCCGGACGTCGGGGTGGACGCCCACGGCGGGGGCACCGCCGGTCGCCGAGCGGCCGGCCCTGGACCGGTGGGCGGTGTCGGAGTCCCACCGGCTCGCCGCCGAGATGGACGCCGCACTGGAGGTGTTCGACACGCAGCGGGCCGGGCGGCTGGTCGCCGCCTACGTCGACGGGCTGTCCAGCTGGTACGTGCGCCGGTCGCGGCGCCGGGTCTGGCGGGGCGACCCGGCCGCGCTGGCGACGCTGCACGAGTGCCTGCGGACCGTG
>JALOLN010000092.1 GCA_025455945.1 Actinomycetes bacterium | reverse complement strand
CCACGCAGCCTGGGCGAGGTCGGCCACTGCGGGGTGGCCGTGGACTCGGTCGCGGACATGGAGGTGCTCTTCTCGGGCATCCCGCTCGGGGACGTCACGACGTCGATGACGATCAGCGGTCCGGCGGTCCCGGTCTTCTGCATGTACGTGGTGGCCGCCGAGCGGCAGGGGTGCACCCCCGCGGTGCTCGACGGCACGCTGCAGACCGACATCCGCGTACAAGCCCCTGTCGGTCTCCGGCTACCACATCCGGGAGGCCGGGTCGACGGCCGCCCAGGAGCTGGCCTTCACCCTCGCCGACGGGTTCGGCTATGTCGAGCTCGGCCTGGCCCGCGGGCTGGACGTCGATGTGTTCGCGCCCGGCCTGTCCTTCTTCTTCGACGCGCACGTCGACTTCTTCGAGGAGATCGCGAAGTTCCGCGCCGCCCGGCGGATCTGGGCCCGGTGGATGCGCGACGTCTACGGTGCGCGCACCGAGAAGGCGCAGTGGCTGCGGTTCCACACCCAGACGGCCGGAGTGTCGCTCACCGCTCAGCAGCCCAGCAGCCGGACAACAACGTCGTCCGGACGGCGATCGAGGCGCTGGCCGCCGTCCTCGGGGGGACCAACTCGTTGCACACCAACGCCCTGGACGAGGTGCTGGCGCTGCCGTCCGCCAAGGCGGCCGAGATCGCCCTGCGCACCCAGCAGGTGATCCTCGAGGAGACCGGGGTGGCCAACGTCGTCGACCCGCTGGGCGGCTCCTGGTACGTGGAGGCCCTGACCGACCGGATCGAGGAGCAGGCGGAGGCGATCTTCGAGCGGATCCGCGCGATGAGCCCGGACGGCAGCATGACCGGCGGCATCCTGCGGGGGATCGAGGACGGCTGGTTCATGGGTGAGATCGCCGACTCCGCCTTCGCCTACCAGCGCGCCCTGGAGAAGGGCGAGAAGAAGGTTGTGGGGGTCAACGTCAGCACCGACACGATCGAGGAGCCGCTGGAGATCCTGCGGATCAGCCACGAGGTCGAGCGTGCGCAGGTCGCCGAGCTGACCCGGCGACGCGCGGTCCGCGACGGAGCGGCCGTCGAGGCGGCGGTGGCCCGGCTGGGTGCCGCAGCCCGGACCGAGGAGAACCTCGTCCCGCTCATCCTGGACGCCGTCCGTGCCGAGGCCACGCTCGGCGAGGTCTGCGGCGCCCTGCGCGAGGTGTTCGGGGAGTACCGGGAGCCGGCCCGCTTCTAGCCGAGAGCGGGACGAGCCGCTGCCCGGATGGTCTGGGCGACCTGCCGGACGAACGGTTCGTCGGCGGGCCGGGCCGTGATCAGCACCCGGTGCAGCACCGCGCCGGCGACGAGGTCGAAGACCAGGTCCGGGTCGGCGTCGGGGGCCTCGACGTGCGTCAGGGCGGCCACCAGCCGCCGCGCGGGGTGCACCAGCCGCTCGTGGACCCGCGCGCGCAGCACGGGGTCGACCTGGGCCTCGGCGAACAGGGCCAGGTAGGCGCCGCGCACCTCGGGGGCGGCCAATGCCGCCACGAGGGCCCGGACGACCGCCTCGCCGTCGCCCGAGGGCTGCGGCTGCAGGGGCGCCTGAACGCCCTCGACGACAGCGTCGACGACCAGGTCGGCCTTGGCGGTCCAGCGCCGGTACACCGTCGTCTTGGCCACCCCGGCCCGGGTCGCGACCCCCTCGACCGTCAGGCCGGCGTAGCCGAGCTCGGCCAGCTGCTGGCGGGTGGCGTCCAGGATCGCGCGGTCTGCGGCGGGGCTGCGGGGGCGACCCGGGCGGGGCGCCCCGTTCGGGGCGGGGGGCACGGGGGCCATAGTGCCCTACGGTGCCAAGGGTAGATACGATACGCTTCGTATTGGAGAGGAAGGAGGCTGCGATGACCACGACGACGCTGATCCCCACGACTGGCAGTGGTGGCCCGCAGGTGGCTACCCACCGTGCCGCCGCTCCCCGCCGGTCGTCGGCCCTCTGGCTGTGGCTCCTGGTGGCGGTCCTGCTCGGGGTCGCCGCTGCGGTGGCTGTGGCCTGGTGGATGATCCTGACGGTCGAGATCCTCTGACCGGAGGACCCGTGCTGGCCGGTGGCCCGGCGCCCGGCGTGGCGCCGGGCCACCGGGTTCGGCGAGGATAGGGGGATGAACCCCGCCAGCTTCAGCGCCGCAGGGGCGGTCGACCTCGCCGCGCTCGCCGCCCAGAACGCCGCCCGCGCCAAGGCCGAGGAGGCGCGCGCAGCAGCGGCAGCGGCTGGACCGGCGCCGCCGGCGGCCGCCGGGATCGTGGTCGACGTCACCGAGGCCGACTTCCAGACGGCGGTCATCGAGCGGTCGATGAGCGTCCCCGTCGTGGTCGACTTCTGGGCGGCATGGTGCGGGCCCTGCAAGCAGTTGTCACCCGTGCTCGAGCGGCTGGCCGTCGAGGACGGCGGGTCCTGGGCGCTGGCCAAGGTGGACGTCGATGCCAACCAGCAGCTGGCGGCGGCGTTTCGCGTGCAGAGCATCCCGACCGTGTACGTCGTGTGGCAGGGGCAGCTCGTCCCCGGATTCCAGGGCGCGCTGCCGGAGGCACAGGTCCGGCAGTTCCTGGACCAGGTGCTGGCGCTCGCCGCCGGCTCGGCGCCGGGTGCAGGCCCCGCCGAGGCGCCGCTGGACCCGGGGGTCGAGGCCGCGCTCGACGCGATCGACCGTGGCGACCTCGACGGCGCCGCGGCCGCCTACCAGGAGGTGCTGGCCCGCTCTCCCGGGGACGAGGAGGCGCGCCTCGGGCTGGCGCAGGTCGAGCTGCTGCGGCGCACGACGCGGGCCGACGCGGACGCGGCACGGGCTGCGGCCGCCGCGCGGCCGGACGACGTCGCCGCCCAGACCCTCGTCGCGGACCTGGACCTGGTGGGCGGTCACGTCGAGGACGCGTTCGCGAGACTGGTCGAGACCGTCCGGCGGACCGCCGGGGCCGACCGGCAGGCAGCTCGGGACCACCTCGTGGGCCTGTTCGAGGTCGTCGGCGCAGACGACCCCCGGGTGGGCTCCGCGCGGACCGCCCTGGCCAACGCGCTCTTCTGACGGCGTCCCTGGCTCAGCCGGCGTAGCGCAGCCAGACCGTGCCGAGCGGGGGCAGCCGCAGCGACGCCGACACCGGGCGGCCGTGCCAGGGCTGGTCGTCGGTGTGGGCGGCGCCGAGGTTCCCCACCCCGCTGCCGGTGTAGACCGTGGCGTCGGTGTTGAGCACCTCGTCCCACCGACCGGCGAACGGCAGACCGAGCCGGTAGGCCTCGTGCGGGACGGACGAGAAGTTGGACACGCAGGCCAGCACCGACCCGTCGGCGGCCCAGCGGAGGAACGAGAACACGTTTCCGGAGGCGTCGTTGGCGTCGATCCACTCGAACCCGCCCGGCTCGTGGTCGCGCTGCCACATCGCCGGCGTCTCGCGGTAGACGCGGTTCATGTCGCGCACCGCCTGGTGGACGCCGCGGTGGTCGGCGTGGTCGAGCAGCCACCAGTCGAGGCTGCGGGACTCCGACCACTCGGCCTCCTGGCCGAGCTCGGCCCCCATGAACAGCAGCTGCTTGCCCGGGTGGGCCCACATGAAGGCGAGGTACGCGCGCAGGGTGGCCAGCTGCTGCCACCTGTCACCGGGCACCTTGCGGACCAGGGACCCCTTGCCGTGGACGACCTCGTCGTGGGACAGCGGGAGCACGTAGTGCTCGCTCCACGCGTACATCATCGAGAAGGTCATCTCGTTGTGGTGGTACTGGCGGTGGATCGGCTCGTGCGAGACGTAGGAGAGCGTGTCGTGCATCCAGCCCATGTTCCACTTCAGCCCGAAGCCCAGGCCGCCGAGGTGGGTCGGCCGGGTCACGCCGGGCCACGCGGTCGACTCCTCGGCGATGGTGATGACCCCGGGGGTGCGCTTGTAGGCGGTCGCGTTGACCTCCTGCAGGAACGAGACCGCGTCGAGGTTCTCCCGGCCGCCGTAGATGTTCGGCAGCCACTCGCCGTCCTCGCGCGAGTAGTCGAGGTAGAGCATCGAGGCCACGGCGTCCACGCGCAGCCCGTCCACGTGGAACTGCTCCAGCCAGAAGATCGCGTTGGCCACCAGGAAGTTGCGGACCTCGCGCCGGCCGAAGTCGAAGACGAGCGTGCCCCAGTCTGGCTGCTCGCCCCGCCGGGGGTCGGCGTGCTCGTACAGGGCCGTGCCGTCGAACCTGGCCAGCGCCCACGAGTCCTTCGGGAAGTGGGCGGGCACCCAGTCGACGATGACGCCGATGCCGGCCTGGTGCAGCCGGTCCACGAAGTACCGGAAGTCGTCCGGGGCGCCGAACCGTGCGGTCGGGGCGAAGTACGACGTGACCTGGTAGCCCCAGGACCCGCCGAAGGGGTGCTCGGCGACCGGGAGCAGCTCGACGTGGGTGAACCCGAGGTCGGCGACGTAGTCGACGAGCTCGTCGGCGAGCTGCCGGTAGGACAGCCCGGGCCGCCAGGACCCGAGGTGGACCTCGTAGACGCTCATGGGCCCGGTCTGCACGTCGGTCGCCGCGCGGCTGGCGAGCCACGCGGCGTCGTTCCACTCGTAGCCGGACTCGTCGACCACGGACGCCGTCGCCGGCGGGCACTCGGTCGCCCGCGCCATGGGGTCCGCCTTCTGCCGCCAGACGCTGTCGCGGCCGAGGATCTCGAACTTGTAGTGCGTGCCGGCCCCGGCGTCGGGCACGAACAGCTCCCAGACGCCGGTGGAGCCGAGCGAGCGCATCGGGAACCCGCGGCCGTCCCAGTAGTTGAAGTCTGCGACGACGCGGACGCCGCGGGCGTTGGGCGCCCACACGGCGAAGGAGACCCCGCGGACGGCGCCGGCGAGGCCCTCGTAGGTCCGCACGTGCGCGCCGAGGACGGTCCACAGCTCCTCGTGCCGCCCCTCGGCGATGAGGTGCAGGTCCAGCTCGCCGAGCGTGGGCAGGAACCGGTAGGGGTCGTCACCGACGACCGGGCCGTCCCCGTAGTCCACCTCGAGCCGGTAGTCCGGGATGTCGGCGAGCGGCAGCAGGCCGACCCAGACCCCCTCGTACTCGTGGTCCAGGGCGTGCCGGTCGGCTCCGACGATGACCGTCACCGAGGCTGCCCAAGGCCGCAGCACCCGGATGGTGACGCCGGCGGGACCGGGATGGGGTCCGAGCACCGAGTGCGGGTCGTGGTGCGCGCCGCCCACCAGGCGGTCGAGCTCCTCGCGGTCCACCGGCAGCGGTCCCGGCTCCGGGGGTGGGGTGGTCGGGGTCGTCCGTCTCTTGCTCATCCAGCCAGCCTCTCAACCGCGGCGAGTGGGATCGGCAGCCAGGTCGGCCGCATCCGGGCCTCGTAGACCACCTCGTAGACAGCCTTCTCGGCTTCCAGCGCACGGAGCAGCACGGCGCTCTCCGCCAGGTCGTGCCCGGACACCCTGGCGTACCCCCGGCAGTAGGCCGTCCGGTTGCGCTGCGCCCACTCCTCGGCCCGGTACGTGCGCTGGGGGTCGTCGGGGTGGTCGAGGAGCACCTGGCGGGCGACGTAGTCGAACGAACGCAGCATGCCCGCGACGTCGCGCAGGGGGGTGTCGGGGGCGCGGCGCTCGGTGGCCGGGGTCGCCGGCTCGCCCTCGAAGTCCAGCACCTTCCAGCCCGCGGCCGTGCGCATGGTCTGCCCGAGGTGGAAGTCGCCGTGCACCCGCTGGGCGGGCACCGGTCCGGCCTCGGCCAGGGCGTCGAAGGTCGCGCGCAGCCCGGGTGCGTACGGCGCGAGCCGCGGTACCTCCCGGACGGCGGAGTCGAGGCGGGCGTGCATCCGGGCGGCGCGGTCGCGGACCTCCTGGGCGCTGAGCAGGGTCGGCGGGAACGCCGTGCGCAGCGCTGCGTGGACCTCGGCCGTGACGGCACCCAGCCGCTCGGCCTCGCGGGCGAAGTCGCCACCCACCTCGTCGGCGTGCAGGTCGGCCTCGACGAACAGGTCCCGGATGCTCGCCTTGGCCAGCTCCCACCCCTCGGTGCCGCTGGCGAGGAACTCCTGGAGGAAGGCCAGCGTCCCGTACGGGCTGTCCACCCAGCCGAGGGGCTGGGCGATGTGCCGGCAGCCGACCGCGGCGAGCCCGGTGTGCACCTCGACGTCCGGGTTCGCCCCGGGAACGACCCGCCGGTAGACCTTGAGGATCATGGCGTCGCCGAAGACCACGGAGGTGTTCGACTGCTCCGCGGTCATGACCAGGCTGGGCCGGCCCAGCGGGACGACGTCGTCGCCGACCCGGTGGAAGCGCATCGCCCCGACCTGGGCGTCGGCGTTCAGGTGGGCGAGCCAGGCGCCGGTGACCTCCCGGTCGTGCAGGGCGTCGCAGACGATGCCGTCGGGGTCGGTGCCGATGACCGCGTGGTCCAGCCGCGACGGCACGTCGTAGCGGTGCTCGACCGGGAGCTGGTAGACGACGCGCTCGCCGTCCTCGTCCACCTCGAGCAGCAAGACGTCGACCGGCGGGTCGTCGTGCAGCCGGCCGAGGCTGGTGAGCTGCTGCACCGTGTACTCGCGACCCTTGCCGGCGAACCAGCGCTGCCGGTCCAGGAACTCGGCCAGGCCGTCGGGCACGGGGCGCTCGGCGGTGCTCACGACGCTCCCGCGGGCAGCCGGAACCAGTAGAACCCGTGGCCGCTCAGCGTCAGCAGGTAGGGCAGCTCGCCGATCCGGGGGAAGTGCACCCCGCCGAGCATCTCCACCGGCTCGACGCCCTCCCAGGCCCGCAGGTGCAGCTCCACGGGCTGGGGGGAGCGGGAGAGGTTGTTCACGCACAGCACGATGTCGTCGTCGTGGTGGCGGACGAAGCACAGCACGCTGGGGTTGCTGCCGCCCAGGTCGGCGAACGACCCCAGGCCGAAGGCCGGGTTCTGCTTGCGCACCTCGATCATCCGCTTGGTCCAGTGCAGCAGCGACGAGGTGTTGCGCAGCTGCGCCTCGACGTTGGTCACCTGGTAGCCGTAGACGGCGTCGGCGACCACCGGCAGGAACATCCGTCCCGGGTCGCAGGTCGAGAAGCCGGCGTTGCGGTCCGGCGTCCACTGCATCGGGGTTCGCACGCCGTCGCGGTCACCGAGCCAGATGTTGTCGCCCATGCCGATCTCGTCGCCGTAGTAGAGGACCGGCGAGCCGGGCAGCGAGAGCAGCAGGGCGGTGAACAGCTCGATGCGGCGCCGGTCGTTGTCGAGGAGCGGGGCCAGCCGGCGGCGGATGCCGATGTTGGCCCGCATCCGCGGGTCGTCGGCGTACTCCGCCCACATGTAGTCGCGCTCCTCGTCGGTGACCATCTCCAGCGTCAGCTCGTCGTGGTTGCGCAGGAAGATCCCCCACTGGCAGCCCGAGGGGATCGACGGCGTCGCGGCCATGATGTCCGAGATGGGGTAGCGGGACTCCCGGCGCACCGCCATGAAGAGCCGGGGCATCACGGGGAAGTGGAACGCCATGTGGCACTCGTCACCACCGACGTCGGGGTCGCCGAGGTAGTCCACGACGTCCTCCGGCCACTGGTTGGCCTCGGCCAGGAGTACCCGGTCCGGGTAGAGCCGGTCGACCTCGGCGCGGACCTCGCGCAGGAAGGCGTGGGTCGCTGGGAGGTTCTCGCAGTTGGTGCCCTCCTCCTCGAAGAGGTAGGGGACGGCGTCGAGCCGGAAGCCGTCGATCCCCAGGTCCAGCCAGAAGCGCAGCGCCTCCAGGACCGCCTCGCGCACCCGGGGGTTCGCGAAGTTGAGATCCGGCTGGTGGCTGAAGAAGCGGTGCCAGAAGTACTGCCGGCGCACGGGGTCGTAGGTCCAGTTGGACGCCTCGGTGTCGACGAAGATCACCCGCGCGTCGGTGTAGCGGTCGTCGGTGTCCGACCAGACGTAGAAGTCGCCGAAGGGGCCCGCGGGGTCGGAGCGGCTGGCCTTGAACCACGGGTGCTGGTCGGAGGTGTGGTTCATGACGAAGTCGACGATCACGCGCAGCCCCCGCTGGTGGGCCTCGTCGACGAACTCCACGAAGTCGCCGATCGTCCCCATGTCGGGGTGGACGCCGAGGTAGTCGGAGACGTCGTAGCCGCCGTCGCGCAGCGGCGAGGGGTAGAAGGGCGGCAGCCAGAGGCAGTCCACGCCGAGCCACTGGAGGTAGTCGAGCTTCTCCACCAGCCCGGCCAGGTCGCCCATCCCGTCGCTGTTGGAGTCGTGGAACGAGCGGACCAGGACCTCGTAGAAGACCGCCCGCTTGAACCAGAACGGGTCCCGCGCCGTCCGCGTCGAGAACGCGTCGGGGACCGGCATGCCGGCAGGCGCGCTCACGGCCCGCTGCGCCGGACGACCAGGATGTGGGCCGGCTCGACGTACGGGTCGAGCCGGACGTAGTTGCGCTGGCCCCACAGCCAGGTGGAGCCGGA
>JALOLN010000308.1 GCA_025455945.1 Actinomycetes bacterium | reverse complement strand
CCGCGCCGATCCCGCGAACAAGGGCCGATTCATCCACACGGGGCTCTGGTCCTGGTCGCGCCATCCCAACTACTTCGGCGAGATCCTGCTCTGGGTCGGTGTCGCCGTCGTCGCCCTGCCGGTGCTGCGCGGCTGGCAGTGGGTGGCGCTCATCTCGCCGCTGTTCGTCGCGCTGCTCCTGTTGCGCGTCAGCGGCGTCCCGATGCTCGAGAAGGCGGCCGAGGAGAAGTGGGGCGGGCAGCTCGACTACGAGGCGTACAAGTACCGCACGTCGCTGCTAGTCCCGCGCCCGCCGAAGAAGGTGCCGAGTGGCAGCCGACGCTCCGCGTGACGCCGCCGAGACGGCCCCGTCCTCGGCCGCGATCGGTGAGGCCCTCGTGTTCGTGAGGGCCGGCGAAGACGGTTACGTCGACGCCCTGCCCGGCATCCTCCGCAAGACGCTGAGCTACGGCCATACGACGCTGATGGCTGAGTTCCACCTCACGGCGGGATTTCCGCTGCCCGTCCACGAGCACCCGCACGAGCAGACGGGCTATCTGGTGAGTGGGCGGCTCCGCCTCACCATCGGGGGCGAGACCCACGATGTCCGTCCCGGCGACAGCTGGTGCATCCCGGGCGGGGTTCCTCACGGCGCCGAGGTCCTCGAGGACGCGGTGGCCGTCGAGGTCTTCTCCCCGGTCCGCGAGGACTTCGTGCCTGCGTGTCCTTGAGGTCGTCGGGGTGCTCGTCGCGGGGAGGGTGTGAGGCCTCGGCGCGAGAGCATCGCGGGAGGCGACGGCTGGAGGAGTGCATGACGGCATGAGAGAGATCCTGTGCTACGGAGACTCCAACACGTGGGGTTCTGACCCTGTCGACGACACGCGCCGGTTCCCGTGGCCGGTTCGCTGGCCGGGTGTGTTGCAGCGGGAGCTGGGTGACGAGTGGCACGTGGTCGAGGACGGTCTCGGCGGGCGGACGACGGTGCACGACGACCCGCTGGAGCCGGGCCGGAGCGGCAAGGCGCTCATCGCTCCGGCGCTCGAGTGCCACGCGCCCCTCGACCTGGTCACCCTGATGCTCGGGACCAACGACATCAGCTACGCGCACCTGACGGCCGCGGACGCGGCCGACGGCGCCGCCGAACTCGCCCACCTCGTGCGGCGCAGTGAGGCCGGGCCCGAGGGACCGGACGGCCCGGCCCCACGGGTCCTGCTGGTCTGCCCGCCGCCGGTCGGGCCCTTCACGGACAGCGACGACCCGGAGCTGTGGGCCGGGGCGGACGAGAAGTCGCGCGCGCTGCCGCGGGAGTTCGCGCGCGTCGCCTCAGCGCTCGGCGTACCCTGGCTGGACGCGGGAGAGGTCGTCACGACCAGCCCGCTCGACGGCTGGCACTTCGAGGCCGCCCAGCACCGGCGCCTCGGCGTGGTCGTCGCCGCCGAGGTCCGGAGGCTGTTCGGGGCCTCCTGACGGGACCTCGGGATCTGGCGGCGGCGGAGGAGAAGCCAACGGCATACATCGACCTCACCGGCGACACCGTCGCCCGCGAGCACATCTGCTGCGCCATCTCCGACAAGAAGTGCGCCGCCGGCTACGAAGCCAAGCGGCGGCGGCTGGCGCGCGAGTCCGGCGAGGGCTGGGTCTTCCGCCGCCTCGACGAGCGCGCCAGGGTCTTCATCGAGTTCGGCCCGGCTGAGAACGCCTGGATGCCGGTCACGGCCCCGGGTTACCTGGCCCTCGGCTGCTTCTGGGTCTCGGGCAGGTACAAGGGTCACGGGCACGGCAAGGCCCTGCTGCAGTCGGTCGTGGACGACCGCCAGGCGGGCGGGTCGGGCCGGCCTCGTCACGGTCGTCGGCACACGTAAGTCCCACTTCATGAGCGACGGGAAGTGGCTGCTCGGGCAGGGGTTCGACGTGCGTGAGACCCTGCCCTCGGGGTTCGGCCTCCTCTCGCTTCAGCTGGGCGAGCAGGTCGGTGCGCCGGCGTTCAACGACTCCGTATGGTCCGGCAGATGCCGGGAGGAGCGGGGCTGCGTCGCCTACCACAGCGACCGCTGTCCCTACTCCGAGTACTACATCACGCACGTGCTGCCGGAGACGTGCGCCAGGCGGGGCTTGAGACTCACGACGGTCAAGCTGGAGGCACGCGAGCAGGCGCAGGCCGCGCCGACGCCCGCGACGGTGTTCAGCCTGTTCATGGACGGCCGGTTCGTGACGACGGACCTCAGCGTCTGTCTCGATGGCCGGTTCGACAGGATCACCGGCCGCTGAGCACCGCCCGCGCAGGCTGAGGCGTGGGCGCTCACGAGTCGTGCGGGCGGCGGGCTCAGGCTCGCGCTGTGAGCCGCAAGGCCCGGCTCGGCCGAGGCGCATGCCCGTCGTATGCGCCACAGCCAGTGTGGCTGGAGGAGGTGGCCCAGACGGACCGCACGGTGATCACCGTGTGCGTCACGCCCGCACGATCGAACGAAGCAGTGTCGTGCACCCGGAGGGTGCGGTGTCTCTGCCCAACGCACCGCGGGCAGGCCGCAAGCGCCGCAGGCAAGCTTGCTTGAGAAGTCGTTGGGCGCGTCAGGTCGATCCCCT
>JALOLN010000307.1 GCA_025455945.1 Actinomycetes bacterium | reverse complement strand
TCTACGTCCACGTGCCGTTCTGCGCGGTGCGCTGCGGGTACTGCGACTTCAACACCTACACCAGCCGCGAGCTGGGCCCGGGCGCGGATCCGGACAGCTACGTCGAGTCGGCCCTGGCCGAGCTGGCCCTCGCCCGCCGCGAGCTGGGCCCGGGCCAGCGATCGGTGGGCACCGTGTTCGTCGGCGGCGGCACCCCGACCCTGCTGCCGGCGGCTGACCTCGCCCGGCTGCTCACCCGGATCGATGACCTGTTCGGGCTGACCCCGGACGCCGAGGTCACGACGGAAGCGAACCCCGACAGCGTCAACGCCGAGTCGCTGGCGGCGCTGCGCGCTGGCGGGTTCACCCGGGTCTCCTTCGGCATGCAGTCGGCCGTGCCGCACGTGCTCGCCACGCTGGAGCGCACCCACGACCCGGACCGGGTCCCGCTCGTCGTCGGCTGGGCGCGGGCCGCCGGGTTCGACCAGGTGAGCCTGGACCTCATCTACGGCACGCCGGGGGAGTCCCTGGCGGACCTCGACACGTCGCTGGGCGCCGTCCTCGCGATGCGGCCCGACCACGTCTCGGCGTACGCACTGGTGGTGGAGGAGGGCACCCGGCTGGCCGCCCGCGTCCGCCGCCGCGAGCTGGCCGGACCCGACGACGACGACCTGGCCGACCGCTACCTGCTGGTCGACGAGCGGCTCGCAGCAGCCGGATACGGCTGGTACGAGGTCAGCAACTGGGCGCTGTCGGGGCAGTCGCGGTGCCGGCACAACCTGGGCTACTGGCGAGGTGCCGACTGGTGGGGGATCGGCCCGGGAGCGCACAGCCACGTGGGCGGCGTGCGCTGGTGGAACGTCAAGCACCCCGCTGCCTACGCCGCCCGGCTCGCCGCGGGGGAGTCGCCGGCGGCCGGCCGGGAGGTGCTCACCGCCGAGCAGGTGCACGTCGAGCGGGTGCTGCTCGGGCTGCGCCTGGCCGAGGGGCTGCCGATGACGGATCTGTCGGGGGCCGCGCGGGCGGCCGCCGCCCGGGCCGTCGCCGCCGGCCTGCTGGAGCAGGCCGCCTGGGACGACGCCGGGCGGGCGGTGCTCACGCGGCGCGGGCGGCTGCTCGCCGACGCCGTCGTCCGGGACCTGGTGGACTGACCGGGGCGCAACGAGCCGAGCCGGCCCTAGCCGGCGATCCGCACGACCAGCGGGTAGCGGAACGCCTCGCCGCGGTTGGCCGCGAAGGAAGCGCGCAGCACCCAGACGACGTACCAGACGCCCACGGCCAGCAGCATGGGGATGCCGATGAGCAGCGGGACCAGGGCGGCGCTCACCACAGCGGCGACGAGCATCGTCAGCTGGAAGTTGACCGACTCCGCGGCCTGGTCGTGCACGTAGCCGGGCTGCCGGCCACGGGTGAGCAGGACGAGCAGCGGCCACACGACGCCGAGGGCGATCCAGGCGCTGACGAAGGTGAGCAGGTGGCTGAGCATGGCCCAGGTCCGCTCGTCGGGCGACGGGACGGCCGGCGCACCGACCGGGGCCGACGCAGGGGAGGGGACAGCAGGCGGGGGGGTCGAGATGGTCATGCCTCCAGCCTGCCTGTCGGCTCAGCGCGGCACCTCGGGGACCGACCCGGAGCCGTCCCTGACCGGTCCCCGACCTCCCGTCAGCTCACGAGGCGCAGGGTCATGGGGTAGCGGTAGTCCTCGCGGTTGCCGGCCTTCACCGCAGCCACGATCGCCAGGACGACGGCGGCGACCCAGATCACCACCAGCAGGAGCAGCGGGACGATGAGGAAGAACAGCACCCCGCAGACCACCGAGGCGATGGTGAGCGTGATGTGGAAGTTCAACGCCTCGAGCGCGTGCCGCTTGGCGAAGGGCCGCTGGTCGCCCACGACCAGGTAGAGGATCAGCGGGCCGATCAGGGCCAGCACGAAGATGCTCAGGTGGGCCAGCACGGCCCAGACCACGTCGTCCCCCGGGGCGGGCGGCGGCTGGTACCCGGGCGGGGGCGGCGGCTGGTACCCCGGCGGGGGCGGCGGGGTCGGGACGTCGGTCATGGCTGCTCCTTGCCGGTGTCGGCGCTGGTGACGAAGTCGATGAGCTCCTCGACCCGGCCGATCAGGGCGGGCTCGAGGTCGGCGTAGCTGTCCACGGCCCCCAGGATCCTCCGCCACGCCGCGGCGAGGTCCGCCGAGGTCTGCGAGGGCCAGCCGAGGGCGCGGCAGACGCCCTCCTTCCACGGCGTGCCGCGCGGGACCTCCGGCCAGGCGGCCAGCCCGAGCCGGCCTGGTCGTACCGCCTGCCAGACGTCCACGTAGGGGTGGCCCACCACGAGGACGGCCGGTCCCGCGACGGCGGCCGCGATGCGGCTCTCCTTGCTGCCGGGGACGAGATGGTCGACGAGCACCCCGAGCCGCCGACGGGGGCCGGGTCGGAAGTCGCGGACGGCGTCCGGCAGCAGGTCGATGCCGTCCAGCGGCTCGACGACGACCCCCTCGACCCGCAGGTCGTGCCCCCACACGCGTTCGACCAGCTCGGCGTCGTGCCGGCCCTCGACGTAGATGCGGCTGGCCGCGGCGACCCG
>JALOLN010000008.1 GCA_025455945.1 Actinomycetes bacterium | reverse complement strand
CCTGGCGGCCGGTCGTCCCTCTGCCCGCCCTCGTCCAGCGTCGAACCCCGGACGTGTCCGCTCACCACCAGAGGCGAGTTCCACGGATCTCCATCGACGACCTGGCACGGGGACCTGCCATGCTCAGACCGTGGTGACAGGCGGGGAACGGCTGACGGCGCCGGGAGGTGCCAGTGTCGAACTCGTCCCGCTGGGACCCGAAACGCGCGAGGTGTGCACGGACCTGCGGGTCCGGGAGGCTCAGTGGCAGTTCGTGGCTCCGGTCCCGCACTACCTGGCCCTGTGCGAACGGCCGGGCTCCCCGTGGGAGCCGCTCGCCGTCGTGGCCTTCGACCGGGTGGTCGGATTCGTGATGAAGGGTGTGGACCCCACCGACGAGAGCTTCTGGATCGGCGGACTCATGATCGCCGCAGAGGAACAGGGCCAGGGATACGGGAGGGCCGCAGTCGAGGCACTGGTCGCGCAGGCGACCGCGGCCCGACACCGCTCGGTGGCCCTGTCGTACCAACCGGGCAACACCAGCGCGCGGGCGCTCTACCTCAGCGCGGGGTTCGTCGAGACCGGGGAGACGGAGGATGACGAAGTCGTGGCGAGACGCGCTCTTCGATGACGGAGAGCCGCGGGACGGGAGGGAACTGGGTGACGGTCTCTGAGGGGCTCGGGCCGGGCCTCAGCATCCAGGAACGGCTCTACCCGGCCCTGCAGTGCTTCGGGTGCGGCCACGCCAACCCGAAGGGACTCCGGCTGCGCAGCTACCCCAGCGACGGAGCCGTCGTGGCACGGTTCCAGCCGTGGCCTGAGCACGACAACGGCTTCGGCTTCCTCAACGGCGGGATCATCTCCACGGTGCTGGACTGCCACAGCGCGGCCGCGGTCATGCTCGAGGCCGAGCGACGTGGCTGGACTCCGCTGGCCGGCGCCTCTCTCGCCTACGTGACGGCCGGCCTGGACGTGCGGTATCTACGGCCCAGTCCGCTGCACGAGGCCAGCGAGCTGCGGGCCGTGGTCGCCTCGGCGGACGATGCTGCGATGACGGTCGAGGTCGAGCTGATGTGGGACGGCAAGGTTCGGGCCGCCGCGACTGCTCACTGGAAGCGCTGGACCCCGCGCTAGGACGAGCAGGTCCGCGCCAGCGCAGCGCTGATCTCGAGGTGCCGCATCAGGAAGTCGCGTTCGTCGAGCCGCTTGCGCCGAAGCCAGTCGGTGACCTCGCCGTTGCACTTGCTGGCGTTGCACGGGCCGCAGGCGGGTACGACGTTGTCGAGGGTGTAGCGCCCGCCTCGGGACAGCGCGAGCACGCAGTCCCGCTGCAGCGGCTGGCCGCTGACCCCGCAGTAGGCGCAGCCGCCCCACGCCGCCTTGAGTGCGGTCCACTGGGCCTCGCTGAGGTCGTGCTCGGCTCGCGCCATCCGGCGCCTTCGCCTGCGGGCGTCCCGCGCCCGGCGACCCCGGTTGACCGCCACGGCGCCCAGGGTAGTGATCCAAGGAAGCGCGCCCGTGCTGTGGGACGAGCCGGCGTCCCTGGATCAGTATCGGGGGCGGCCGCGGGTGTGGTGCAGTTGCACCTGGACGCGAAGGTGGAGGTGGCCGGCCCGCTCGCACGCGGTGACCACGCGTGCGGTGACCGGCTCGACGGTGGGAGTCGATGCGTGACCGACAGGGAGACCATCCTCGAGGCGCACGTCCGGTTCGAGCTGGATCGGTGGCGTGGTGAGGCGCGTCAGGTGATGCTCGAGGAGGAGGTCGCGGCGCTGTTCGGATGGCTGGAGTCCCTGCGCCTGACCGATCTGGTCGATCCCGAGGAGGTCCGGCGCTGGGCCCGGCGCGTTCTCTGCGCGCCGCTCACCGACGACCTGCTCCGCGGCGTGGAGGACGTCGTCGGTGCGGCCCATCGGACCCTGTCCGCGGAACAGGCGACTCTGGGCGAGGTCCTGACCCGGGATGCCTACGACCAGGCGGCCGAGACGTTCATCGGGATGCGCGCGCTCCGGGAGGAGTTCACGACCCAGCTGACCACCAACTCCGCCTACTCGCGTCTCGTCTCGCACGTCCTCTACTTCGGCATCAAGAACTACCTGCTGACCCAGAACGTCGTGGCCCGCAGGGTGCCCGGAGCATCGTCGTTGATGCGCTTCGGTCAGCAGGCACTCAACTCGGCTGCTCCGAACCTCGAGCGCGGCATCGACCGGCAGCTCGTGGCCTTCATCAACCTCAACGTCCACGAGACCATCAAGGAGAGCCGCCGGTTCTTGGACGCAACCTTGGACGACGACCTGCTTCGGACCGTGGCCGCCGAGATCTGGGAGGCCAACGCCGGCCGCTCCGTGGGCGAGGCCGTCGACCTCGTCGGGGAGGGGTCCGTCACGGAACTCGTGGCCGCAGCCTGGGACGCCGTGTCGGCGGTCCGATCGTCGCCCGTCGTGGGTCAGCTCGTGGACCAGGTCGTCACCGACTTCTTCACCACCAACGGCGACCGGCCGGTAGCGGAGCTGATCGAGGAGGCCGGACTCACCCGGGACTGGGCGGCCGAGGAGCTGTCCCTGGTCGCCGCGTCGGTGATCGACACCGCCCTGGAGACGGGCTACCTCGAGGCCCGCATCCGGGCCCGTCTGGACGCCTTCTACTCCGGCTACTTCGCGGAATCCCCGCCGAAGCGGTCACCGCGGACCCGCCGGACGTAGTCCGCGTAGGCGTCCTGCCCCATCGCCGCCCAGGCCTCCTGGACCTCGGGCGGCAGGCCCGCGAGCATCATCGTGGCGGCGGCGGGCGGTGCGTCCTCCAGCATCATGCCGAACACCAGGAAGACGCGGTCCGGCGGGACGTGCGACCGCCCGTGCTCCCCGATGGCGACCCACTGGGCGGACGTCATCTTCTCCTCGCACAGGGGGAGCACCTCCGACTCCTCCTCGGTGAGGTGCTCCTCGAGCGCCGCCCGCAGCTCGTCGAGGACGGTGGCCACCGACTCGCCCCCGGCGGCGTCCGGCGCCGACGCCCACCCAGGCACTGCGTCGGCCAGCTGGCCCAGCAGGCCGACCAGCCGGTCGTGCTGCCCCTGCATGCGCCCCACCAGGGCGGCTGACTCCGGAGCCTGCTGGAGGAGGACGGGCCACAGCAGCTCGTCCTCGCCGGTGTGATGGATGTGCAGCAGCTCCGAGAGCAGCCGGTGGTGGGCGGCGACGGTCGCTGCCCGCGCGGCGTCGCCGTCCGCCACCCCCCGGACCAGGGCGGGCAGCAGTGCGTACTCGCGCCGGAAGACGTCGTGGACCACCCTCATGTCCCGGGTGTCGGGACGCTCGTCGGTGGGGGAGTTGGTCATGGCCGCCCCTCTCTCCGGACGTGGTGAGGGTCGATCATGCGGCACCCGGGACGGCGCCGTCGAGACCCCCGTCGCGGGCAGGACCGGGACGTTGGCCCCTGTCCGGACAAAGGGGCCCGCCGATTGGGTGAAGTCACCTGCTGTTGAGGGGTGGGTGGCCTCGGGGCCTCGACCGCGCGACTGCTGTCAGTCCATGCGTTGTGCCGAGTTCTTCCGGGGGTGGGAGATGAGCCATTCCAGGCGGGTCAGCCATGCCGTCGTCGCCGCGTCCGTGGGAGCCCTGGTGTCGATGGGGGCGCCCCTGCTCGGGCCCTCCCCGGCGGCCGCTGCGGAGCCCGCGGACCAGCCGAACATCCTGGTGGTCAACCTCGACGACATGCGGGCGACGGGCACGCTGGGCGTGATGCCGCAGGTCCGCGCCTTCTTCGAGGAGGGCGGCCGAACGTTCAGTCAGGGCTTCGTCACCACGCCGTTGTGCTCACCGTCGCGGGCGAGCCTGTTCACCGGCCGGTACCCGCACAACCACGGCGTGACCGGGAACGGCCTGGACGCGGAGACGGCCGCGCTCGACCAGGCGGCGACGATGCAGGGCTACCTCCAGTCCAGCGGCTACCTCACCGCCCTGGCCGGCAAGTACATGAACACGGTGCCGCTGAGCAGGAGCCCGCGGTACTGGAACCGGTGGCTCTTCACCACGGGTGGCTACGTCGACATCTCGTACAACGACGACGGAACCGTGCACCCGATACCCGGGTACTACACCGACGTCCTCGGCGACCACGTGGTCGAGTACCTGCAGGACTTCGAGCAGCAGGATGACCGGCCCTGGCTGATGTACCTCGCGCCGCAGGCCCCGCACTCCCCGACGACGCCGTCCACGACCTACGCGGGCGCCCCCGTCCCGTCGTGGGACTACCCGGCGAGCTTCAACGAGCCGGACATCTCCGACAAGCCCTCGACGGTGAGCTGGCGCTCACCCCTCAGCCCGTCGTCGGTGGAGCAGCGCCGGGCCCAGCAGCTGCGCACGCTGATGTCCGTCAACGACCTCGTCGGCCGGGTCGTCGACGAGATGGAGCGACTCGGCGAGACCGGCCGGACGCTGGCCGTTTTCACGTCGGACAACGGGTATCTGTGGGGCGAGCACCGGCTGGACACCAAGCGGTTCCCGTACACGGAGTCGTTCACGGTGCCCCTGATGCTGCGCTGGCCGGGCCACGTCGAAGCCGGCACCACGGACCGCCGCCTGGTGTCCAACGTCGACCTGCTGCCGACGCTGCTCGAGGCGGCGGACGTGGCTCCCGCGCTCACCTACCCGCTGGACGGCACATCGCTGCTGGGCTCGGCCCGCCGGACCGAGGTCCTGCTGGAGTACGGCCGCAGCCTGGATGCCTCTCTGCCGCCATGGGCTGCCCTGCGGACCGACACCGAGCAGTACACGGAGTGGTACTCCGCGACCAGCGGGGCGATCACCGACCGGGAGTACTACGACCTGACCCAGGACCCGCTCCAGCTGACGAACCTGCTCAAGGACGGCAGCACGGCCAACGACCCGGATACCAGCGCGTGGAGCGGGCGGCTGGCCCAGGCGCGCACGTGCGTGGGCAGGGCCTGCCTGCTCATCGACGACCCGGAGGTGAACGACCCGCCCGTCGCCAGGATCGGGGAACCGGTCTGCACGGGGCTGACCTGCACGTTCTCCGGCACCGGGTCACGAGACCCGGACGGCACGATCGTCGAGCACCGGTGGGACTTCGGCGACGGGACCACGGACGTCGGCGCGACGGCCAGCCACGGGTACTCGGCTGCGGGCGCCTACGACGTGACCCTGACCGTCGTCGACGACGGCGGTGCGACCGACTCGGTGGGCTATCGGCTGACCGTGGCCGAGCCCGCGACCGAGGTCGGCTTCCGGGGGGCGAGCAGGGCCGTGGCGAACTCCACGCGCGTCGTGCCACGGGTGCCCACTGCGGCCCGGCCGGGTGATGCGCTGCTGCTGGTCGCGTCGGCGAACCGGTCCTCGACGACGCTGGGCGCGCCCGTGGGCTGGACCCGGCTGGGCCGGGTGGCCGACCAGACGATGCAGAGCGTGGTGTGGTGGCGGCTGGCGGGAGCCACGGACGCCGGGTCTGCCGTGACGGTCACCGCGGGGACGACGACGAAGGTGGACGCGCAGATCCTCGCCTACTCCGGGACGGCGGCGATCCCGGTCGCCGGCTACGCGGCTGCGGCCGAGTCGGGTCGGACGGCGGCGCATCGCACGCCAACAGTGGCAGTCCCGTCGGCTGGCGCCTGGCTGCTGTCGTACTGGGCGGACAAGTCCTCTTCGGGAACCGGCTGGACGGCGCCCGCCTCGGTCGTCGTCCGGCAGCGGTCGGTGGGGACCGGCAACGGGCGGATCACGGCCCTGGCCGGTGACAGCGGCGCCGCGGTCCCCGCCGGCACCGCGGGCGGGCTGGTCGCCACCTCGACGGCGGTCAGCGACATGGCCACGACGTGGAGCATCGTGCTGGCCCCGGCCGCGCCCAGGACGGCCGAGTCCGGTACGGCCACGGCGGCGTGGACGCCGACGGTGGCCATGCACATGCAGCCGACCATGACGGCGACGGAGGACGCGGCCACCGCGCCCGTCGCCTTCCGCGCGGCCGCCCAGGCGGTCGGGAGCACCACCCAGCTGTCCGTGCAGACGCCGTCGACGGTCCAGCCCGGTGACGCCCTGCTCCTCGTGGCGTCGGCGAGCCGTGCGGGGACCTCGCTCGGTGCGCCGTCCGGCTGGACCCGCCTGGGCCGGGTCGCGGACGGGACCCTGCAGACCGTCGTGTGGTGGCGGGTCGCGACCGCCTCCGACGCCGGCCGCGTGGTCGCGGTACGGGCAGGGACGGCGGTGAGCCTCGCGGTGCACCTGCTCGCCTACTCCGGGACCGCGGGCACACCCGTGCTGGCGTACGCCACGCGCGCGGAGCCGACGAGCACCGCCGCTCACCGCAGCCCCACAGTCACCGCCAGCGTCCCGGGGGCCTGGCTGGTGTCGTCGTGGGCGGACAAGTCGGCGTCCGGCACCGGCTGGACGGGCCCGCCGGGTGCCGCGGTGCGCGCACAGTCCGTGGGGACGGGGACCGGGCACGTCACCGCGCTCAGCGCCGACAGCGGCGGCCCGGTCGCCATCGGTCCGGCGGGGGGGCTGGTCGCCACCGCCTCGGTGGCCAGCGGCCAGGCCACGGCCTGGAGCATCCTGCTCGTGCCGCCCGCTGGTTCACCGACCGGGCTGGTGGACGTCGCCGCCGCGGCCGGGCTGGCCGAGAGCAACGAGTCGTGGGAGGCCGAGCCGGTGGACGCCGACGGCGACGGCGACGGCGACGTCTGGATCGGCAACCACGACCAGGGCGGCAAGCTGTTCAGCAACGACGGGGACGGCACCTACACGAGGATCGCACCGACCGCGTGGCCGAAGGTCAACGCGGCCGGCCGGATCCCCGACCGGCACGACTGCGCCTGGGCGGACGTCGACCGGGACGGCCGGATGGACGCCTACTGCACCGCGGGCCGCGGCTCCAACAACCCGGTCAAGTACGGCCGTGAGAACGAGCTCTGGCTGCAGCGCACGCCCGGCCAGTTCATCGAGGTCGGCGCGCAGTGGGGGGTCGGCGAGCTGTGCGGCCGCAGCCACTACGCGGCCTTCCTCGACGCCAACGGCGACGGCTTCCCCGACCTGTTCGTCGGTAACGCCCCGCCCCGGGACGACACGGACGACCCGTGCGACGACCCCGGCAACGGGCTGCCCAACGAGGAGGCCAAGCTCTTCCTCAACGACCACGGCACTGCGCTGCGCTACGACCGGACGATGGGTGTGGGTGGCTACGGCGGGGCCCGGTGCGCCGAGGTCGTGGACTACGACCGCGACGGCTGGGACGACCTGCTGGTCTGCGGAAACCCGGCGACCCGGCTGCTGCACAACGAGGGCGGTGTGCGCTTCGTCGACGTCGCGCCCGGCCTGGGGATCACCACCGTGTACAGCGACGCCATCTTCGGCGACCTCGACGGGGACGGAGATTTCGACCTGGTCACCGCCGAGTGGAGCCGGTTCTCCTACCGGCTCAACGACGCGGGTCGGCTCGGCCCGGCGACCGTCATCGCCGCGGTGCCCTCGGGTGGTGGCGGTCGGTCGGTGGCGCTCGGCGACGCGGACGGCGACGGGGACCTCGACGTCTTCGGCGTGGTGGCCAACGCCTCGGTCGGGACCAACCCCGACGACATGCTGCTGCTCAACGACCGGCTGGCCTTCGCCAAGGTGGCGGCGCCGTCCGCGGGCGGCGTCGGCGACGCAGTCACGGCGCTGGACGGCGACAGCGACGGCCGCAGCGAGTTCCTCGTGCTCAACGGGCTGGAGGGACCGGGCCCGGTCCAGCTCCTGCGCCTCAGGTCCGCCTGACCCGGCGCGGCGTCAGCCGCCCACACCTGCCAGCGCAGCGCGCGCGGAGTCGCGGATCCGCAGCGTCTCGGGCTGCAGGTCGGCCATCGCGTCGAGGTCCCGGGCGCCGGTCCGGAAGTAGTCGCGCCAGGCCTCGGCGTGCTCCACCTGGGCGCGCCGGGCGGCCGCAACGTCGGAATGCCACGGCAGCACCCGGACGGCGAGCAGGGCGTCGCGGGCCGCCGTCACGTCGTCCACCCCCGCGCCCGCGGCCTGGCGGACCACGGCGAGCACGTCGTCCCGCGCCCCTGGGTCGAGGTCGGACCGGCCCAGCGTCGGCCCGACGAACCAGGTGACTCCCCGCAGCCCGGCCGTGGCCTGGTCGGTGGCCGCCTCGAGGGCAGCCGCCCGGGCCCGGAGCGCGGCGACCTCCCGGTCGCGGGACCACCCGTCGGCCAGCACCCCGGCCACGAGGAGCGTCAGGACCACCCAGCCGGCGAGGACGAGCCGTCGGCGGCGGGGCCGGTCGGGAGTCGCGTGCCCCCCGGCGATGACGTCGGCCTCGGGGGCTCCCAGCTGCGCGCTCATGGCACAAGCATGACCCGAACCGGGTCGGATGGCCTCTGGTGCGGCTCGCGGGCAGTGGGCAGCCTGATGGGCAGCGGTGGGCCGACGAGAGGGGCGTGGTCATGGTGGCTACCGACTTCACCGAGATCAGCTACTGGCTGGGCACCCGGGCATACGCCCCCGGACCGGCTCTGGAGGGCGACGTCGACGTCGACGTCGCGGTCGTCGGCGGCGGGTTCACCGGCCTGACGTCGTCGTACTTCCTCACCCAGGCCGACCCCGGGCTGCGGGTGGCCGTGCTCGAGTCCGAGGTCGTCGGCTTCGGCGCCAGCGGCCGCAACGCGGGGTTCAGCATGACCAAGATCGGCATGATGCACAGCCTCACCGCGATGAGGTTCGGCAAGACGCGTGCCCTGGAGGCGCACGAGTACGCGGACCGAGCGGTCGACCTGGTCCACGAGCTGGTGGACAAGCTCGGGCTGGACTGCGACTACGAGCACCCCGGCTTCTTGTGGGTGGCGACCTCCGAGGGCTACCGCAAGCGGCTGCTCAAGGAGATCGCCCTGGTCCACCGGCTCGGCATCACCGGCATCCACCTCATCGACGGTGCGGAGCTGCGCGCCCGGGTCGACAGCCCGCTGTACGTCGGTGGGGCCTGGTGGGAGCCGAACTGCGGCCTGCTCAACCCGGCGAAGCTGGCCTGGGCCTGGCGTGACGTGGTCACCGCCGCGGGGGTACAGGTGTACGAGCGGACGCCGGTGTCCCAGGTCGAGCGGACCGGGGGGCGCAGCGTGCTGACCACCCCCCGGGGCCGGGTGACCGCCCGCAAGGTCGTCTTCGCGACCAACGCCTGGTCGCACCTGTTCCCGCAGTTCGTGGCCAAGCAGGTCCCGGTGTGGACCTACATCGTGCTCACCGAGCCGCTGACCCCGGCGCAGCTGGACTCGATCGGGTGGCGTGGCCGGGAGGGTGTCGAGGACTTCCGCGACCTCGTCCACTACTACCGGCTCACCGCCGACAACCGCCTGCTGATCGGGGGCCGCGACGTCGGGCTCGGGGACGGCCGAGGCATGGGGTTCGACTCCGACGAGACGGTGTTCGCCGCCCTGCGGTCGGACGTTCGGGCCATGTTCCCCGGCCTGCGCGACGTCGGGTTCAGCCACGCCTGGGGCGGCCCGGTCTCGGCGACGCTGGACCTGTTCCCCGCACTCGGGTACGCCGGCGGCAAGGACGCCGTCTACGCCTTCGGCTGCGTCGGCCACGGCGTCTCGACCACCCACCTGCACGGGCAGGTCGTCCGCGACCTCGTCCTCGAGCGGGACTCGGAGCTCACCGAGACGTTCTTCGTCAACCGCCGGCTCGTCCCGTTCCCACCCGGCCCGCTCGGGCTGCGCACGGTCCAGGGCATCGCCGGCTTCATGCGCTGGGAGGACCGACGGCTCGACGTGCTGCCCTGAGGCCGGGGACCTTCGGCCGGGTCCTCCGCCCCTGGTGGCCCGGCCGGGGTCCGGAGACGCTCGTACTGCGCTGAAGTCGTCCCCGGGAGGCCGCCATGATCATCCGCCCGGTCGTCGTCGGCTACGACGGGTCCCTGGCCAGCCGGCGCGCCCTGGACTGGGCGCTGCGGGAGGCGGAGCTGCGCGA
Organism: Actinomycetes bacterium; assembly: GCA_025455945.1. Lineage (GTDB taxonomy): Bacteria > Actinomycetota > Actinomycetes > Prado026 > Prado026 > Prado026. The sequence goes on along the minus strand of JALOLN010000008.1, from coordinate 14,648 downwards.
CCTGCCGCTGGAGGTCGTGCACGCCCACCAGGTCCCCCTCACCCCCGTGCCCATGGCCGTGGAGTACAGCCCGCCGAGCGTCGAGGTCATCCGCGCGGCGGGCGAGGCCGTGCTGGCCGAGGCCACCGCCTACGCCCGGGAGCGCCGGCTGCACGGCCGGGTCAGCACCCGGCTCGTCGTCGCGCCCCCCGCGGTGACGCTCATCGACGCGGGGGAGGACGCGGCGATGGTGGTGGTCGGCGCCCGTGGGGTCGGCGGGTTCGCCGAGCTGCTCGTGGGGTCGACCGCCATGCAGGTGGCCATGCACGCGGCGTGCCCGACCGTCGTCGTCCCGCACGAACGACCGGCGGCCGCCCCGCCCGGGCCGGGCGCGGGCCGGGTGGTCGTGGGGGTCGACGGGTCGCCGCTGTCCGCGAGCGCCCTGGAGTTCGCCTTCGAGGAGGCGGCCCTGCGGGGGACCGGGCTGACCGTCGTCCACGCCTGGGAGGCGCCGTTCTTCGACCGGCCGGCCGGCAAGGGGCCGACGCTGCCGCCCGAGGTGGTCGAGGAGGACCTGCGGGCCCAGGCCGACGACGAGCACCGGCTGCTCGACGAGGTGCTCACCGGATGGGTCGACAAGTACCCCGAGGTCGACGCCACGCCGGTGCTCCTGCACGACAAGCCGGCCGCGGCGCTGGTGGCACTGTCGGTCGGGGCGGAGCTGCTGGTCGTCGGCTCCCGTGGCCGCGGCGGCTTCGCCACGCTGCTCCTCGGCTCGGTCAGCCACCCGGTGCTCCACCACGCCGCGTGCCCCGTGGCGGTGGTGCGGAACGTGCGCCGGTAGCCGCATGCGCGACCCGGTGGTGGTGGGCGGCGCGCTCGTGCGCGACGGGCGGCTGCTGGCCGCCCGGCGGTCGCGGCCGGCCGGGCTCGCGGGTGGTTGGGAGCTGCCCGGCGGCAAGGTCGAGCCGGGCGAGACCGAGGCGGCCGCACTGCGGCGGGAGCTCGCTGAGGAGCTCGGCGTCGAGGCGACGCTCGGCGTCAGGGTGGGCGGGGACTGGGCGCTGGACGCCGGAGTGCTGCGGGTGTGGCTGGCCGAGCCCGGCGAGGCCGAGCAGCCCCGGCCGCTGGAGCAGCACGACGCCCTGCGCTGGCTGACCGTCGCCGAGCTCGACGACGTTGCCTGGCTGCCAGGCGACCTAGGGCCGGTGCGGGCCGTCGCGCCGCACCTCGGCACGGTCGTCACCTTCGGCACCGGTGCGGTCAGCGGCTCGGGCACGGTGCTCGACGCCGTCGCGCTCGGGGCCGGCCGGTGCGCCGTGGTCACCGACCGGACGCCGTTCCACCCGGTCGACCACACCTGGCCGGACCAGCCCGGTGACCACGGCACGCTGGCCGGCCGGCCCGTCGTCGACTGCGTCACCGGAGCCCGCTCGCTCGTCGACGGCAGGCTGCTCGTCGGGGCGGACGTCCCGGTCAAACGGGGGGGCCGCGGGCACAGCTTCGTCGTCGTCCACGTGGTCGCGGGGGACCCCCCCGCGGTCGGCGAGCAGGTCCGGCTCGAGGTCGACGAGGGGCGCCGGCGGCTGCTCTCCGCCGCTCACACCGGGGCCCACCTGGCGGCGTACGCGCTGAACGCCGCAGCGGCGCACCTGTGGCGCAAGACCGCCCCGCTGGACCCGATGGGCTCGCCGGACCTCGACCGGCTCGCGCTGGTGTCGTCCCGGATCGACGTCGACGGCAGCACCGACACCTACCGGCTGGGCAAGTCCCTGCGCAAGCGCGGGCTGTCGGCCGAGCAGCTCGCGGACGCCCTGCCGGAGGTCACGGCCGCGGCCAACGCCGTGCTGGCCCGGTGGGTGGCCGGCGGCGGCCGGGTCGCCGTGGAGTGCGACGGGCCGGTGCTCACCGACCCCCGGTGGTGGGTGTGCGAGCTGCCCGAGGGGCGGGCCCGGATCCCGTGCGGCGGTACGCACCTGACCGACGTCGCCGACCTGGCCACGCTCACCGTGCGGCACGAGCTGTCCGCCGACGGTGCCGAGCTGGCGGCGTTCGCCGTCCCTGCCCTGCGCTGACTACCCTGAGCGTCGCCGCACCCTCCACGGAATCGAGCGCCCCCGCATGCCCACCCGCGATGACATCCGCAACCTCGCCATCGTCGCCCACGTCGACCACGGCAAGACCACGCTCGTCGACGCGATGCTCTGGCAGAGCGGGGCCTTCCGCGACAACCAGGACGTCGACGAGCGGGTCATGGACTCGATGGACCTCGAGCGCGAGAAGGGCATCACGATCCTCGCGAAGAACACCGCCGTCCGGCACGGCGGCGTGACGCTGAACATCATCGACACCCCGGGGCACGCCGACTTCGGCGGCGAGGTCGAGCGCGGGCTGGAGATGGTCGACGGCGTGCTGCTGCTCGTCGACGCCAGCGAGGGACCGCTGCCACAGACCCGGTTCGTCCTGCGCAAGGCGCTGCAGAAGCGGCTACCCGTCGTCCTCGTCGTCAACAAGGTCGACCGGTCGGACGCGCGGATCGCCGAGGTGCTGGACGAGACCTACGAGCTCTTTCTCGACCTTGACGCCGACGAGCACCAGATCGAGTTCCCCATCGTCTACGCGTCGGCCCGCGCCGGCCGGGCGTCCCTCGAGCGACCGGCGGACGGCACGCTGCCGGACAGCCCGGACCTGGAGCCGCTGTTCCAGACCATCCTGGCGACGATCCCCCCGCCGCCCTACGACGAGGGCGCGCCGCTGCAGGCGCACGTGACCAACCTGGACGCCTCGCCCTACCTCGGCCGGCTGGCGCTGTGCCGGGTCCGGCAGGGCTGGATCCGCAAGGGCCAGCAGGTCGCCTGGTGCCGCACGGACGGCTCGATGGAGCGGGTGCGGATCACCGAGCTGCTCATGACCGAGGCGCTGGAGCGGGTGCCGGCCGAGGACGCCGGGCCAGGGGACATCATCGCGGTGGCCGGCATCCCGGAGATCACCATCGGGGAGACGCTGGCCGACGCCGACGACCCTCGCCCGCTGCCGGTGATCAGCGTGGACGAGCCGTCGATCTCGATGACGATCGGCATCAACACCGCACCGCTGGCCGGGCAGAGCGGCAAGAGGCTGACGGCGCGGCTGGTGAAGAACCGGCTGGATGCCGAGCTCGTGGGGAACGTCTCCATCCGCGTGCTGCCGACCGAGCGGCCAGACACCTGGGAGGTCCAGGGCCGCGGTGAGCTGCAGCTCGCCGTCCTCGTGGAGCTCATGCGTCGCGAGGGGTTCGAGATCACCGTCGGCAAGCCGCAGGTCGTCACCCGCATGGTGGCCGGGCGCGTGCAGGAGCCCGTCGAGCGGCTGACCGTCGACATCCCGGAGGAGTACCTGGGGGTGGTCACGCAGCTCATGGCCCTGCGCAAGGGCCGCATGGAGCAGATGGTGAACCACGGCACCGGCTGGGCGCGCATGGAGTACGTCGTGCCGGCCCGGGGGCTGATCGGGTTCCGGACCGAGTTCCTCACCGAGACCCGCGGCACCGGGCTGCTGCACCACGTCTTCGAGCGGTACGAGCCCTGGCACGGCGAGCTGCGGACCCGCCCCACCGGCTCGCTGGTGGCGGACCGGCGCGGGCTGACGACGTCCTTCGCGCTGTTCAACCTGCAGGAGCGCGGGACGATGTTCGTCGGTCCCGGCACCGAGGTGTACGAGGGCATGATCGTCGGGGAGAACTCGCGCTCGGACGACCTGGACGTCAACGCGACCAAGGAGAAGAAGCTCACCAACATGCGTTCGTCGACGGGGGACGAGCTGGTCCGGCTGATCCCGCACCGGGTGCTGTCACTCGAGCAGGCGCTGGAGTTCTGCCGCGAGGACGAGTGCGTCGAGGTCACCCCGGCCACCGTCCGGCTGCGCAAGGTGGTGCTGTCGGCGACCGATCGCGAGAAGTCCCGCGCCCGCTCCCGTCACTGAAGCGTGGTCAGGTGGAGGGAGCGGCGGAGGAAGTCCAGCTGCAGGAGCAGGAGGTTCTCGGCGACGACCTCCTGCGGCGTCATGTGCGTGACGCCGGACAGCGGCAGGAACTCGTGCGGCCGCCCGGCGGCCAGCAGCGCCGACGACAGCCGCAGCGAGTGCGCCGCCACCACGTTGTCGTCGGCCAGGCCGTGGATGATGAGCAGCGGCCTCGCCGGGTCGGTGACCAGCGTCACCGCCGAGCTCACGTCGTAGGCCTCCGGGTGCTCCTGCGGCAGGCCCAGGTACCGCTCGGTGTAGGCGGTGTCGTACAGCCGGAAGTCGGCGCACGGCGCCCCGGCGATCCCGGCGTGGAAGACCTCCGGACGGCGCAGGACGGCGAGCGCGGCCAGGTGCCCGCCGAACGACCAGCCGCGCACCGCGACCCGGCCCAGGTCCACCTCGCCGCCGTGCGCCTCGGCCACGGCGTGCAGCGCGGCCTCCTGGTCCTCGAGCACCGCGGTCGCCAGGTCGAACCGCACGGCCCGCTCCCACGACGGCGCACCCGGCGTCCCCCGCCCGTCCGCAACGACGACGCAGAACCCCTGGTCCGCCCACCACTGGCTCTCCAGGAAGGCCCGCTGCGACCGGACGACGCGCGGGCCGTGCGGCCCGCCGTACGGGTCCAGCAGCACCGGCAGCGGGCCCGCGTACCGCTCGCGCTCCCGGGGCCACAGCACCGCCGTGGGCACGCCGCGCGGTCCCGCGCGCAGCAGGGTCACCGCCGGCCGGAACGGCGGGTCCGCCGCATGCGAGGCGACGGTGGCCACGGGCTGGCCGCCGGCCACCACCGTCACCGTGCCGAGCGGGCCGTCCAGCGCGGCGCGGGTGAGCACGAGGACGCCGCCCGCCCCGCGCACGCCGTGCCAGCCGGGCTCGGGCGTCAGCCGCTCCCACCCCGCCGCCGACAGCCGGTACGCGTGCTGCTCCCCGAGCCCCTCCGTGCCCACTACGAGCACGTCGCCGGCCACCTCCGCCACCTCGCGCACCTGCACCGCGCCGGGCGAGACGGCGGTCCCGTCGGCGCACAGGGCGTAGCGGTCCTCGACGACCTCGACGGTGAGCAGCCGGCCGTCCCACCAGGCCGGCACCCCGGGCACGGCATCCACCCACGACGGGTCGCTCACCTCGCGGAGAAGCGACGTCGCGCCGGTCGCGGCGTCCACCGTGAGGACCGCGTACCGGTCCTGCCGCCGGGTCATGACCTGGATGAGGGGGGCACCGCCGCTCGACCAGTGCACCCGCACGAGGTAGGGGAACATCTCCCGGTCCCAGCGCACCTCGGTGGCCGCCGCCCCGTCGACCGGCACGTGCCACAGCGAGACGTCCGCGTTGGCCGCACCCGCCACCGGGTAGCGGTGCCGCACCGGCTCGGCGTCCGGGTGCGCCGGGTCGCCGATGTGCCAGACCGGCACCGGGGTCTCGTCCACCCGGGCGACGAGCAGCGCGTCGGACGACGGGGCCCACCAGAAGCCGCGGTGCCGGTCGAGCTCCTCGGCGGCGATGAAGTCGGCCAGGCCGTAGCTGACGTCGGGCGACTCCGGCGCGACCAGCGGCCGGCCACCGGTCCCGTCGGCCCCGACCACGTGCAGGGCGCCCCCGCTCGCGTAGGCCACCCGGGTGCCGTCCGGTGCGGGCCGGGGGTCGACGACCGGCCCGGCCGCCGGCAGCTCGCGGACCGCGCCCCCGGGCTCCAGGGCGGCGACGAACAGCCGCGACGACAGCGCGAAGGCGGCCAGCCGGCCCCCGTCGTCGGTCGCGTACGCCGTGATGCCCGCGCCGCCCTCGCGCAGCCGCTCCCGGCGGGCCCGCTCCGTGGCCGACAGGCTCTCCTCGCCCGACCCCAGCAGCACCGCGGGGTCGGCGACGACCCGCTCGGTCCCGGTGCCGACGTCCAGCGCCCACAGCGCCCCGGCCCGGTCGGTGCCGGACGGCGAGCGCAGGAAGGTCACCCGTGCGCCGTCCGCGGCGACCTGCACCGCCTTGGGCGCCCCAAGCGTCCACCGCATCGTCCGGGCGGACTGCCTCGGGAACGAGTCCGCACCGACGGGGAGGGGGTCTCCCGACCCAGGGGCCTGGACTGACATGGCGGCCATCCTGCCCAACAATGGCCCCATGAGCGACCAGGCCGACCGTCGGCTCCTCCTCGTGCACGCCCATCCCGACGACGAGACGATCGCGACGGGGGTCACGATGGCCCGCTACGCCGCGGAGGGCGCCGGCGTCACCCTGGTCACGTGCACCGCGGGGGAGGAGGGCGAGGTGCTGGTGCCCGACCTCGCGCACCTCGCCGCCGAGCACCTCGACGACCTCGGGCCGCACCGCCAGGGGGAGCTGGCCGCGGCGATGCGCGAGCTCGGGGTCACCGACCACCGCTGGCTCGGCGGCCCCGGCCGATGGCGCGACTCGGGGATGATGGGCACCCCCGCGAACGAGCGGCCGGACAGCTTCTGGCGGGCCGACCTGCTCGAGGCGGCCACCGAGCTCGTGGCCGTCGTGCGTGAGGTGCGGCCGCAGGTGCTCGTCACCTATGACACCTTCGGGGGGTACGGCCACCCTGACCACATCCAGGCGCACCGGGTGGCGACGTACGCCCTCGTCCTGGCGGCGGCACCGGCGTTCCACCCGGACCTCGGGCCGGCCTGGGACGTCACCAAGGTCTACTGGACGGCACTGCCGAAGTCGTTCGTGCAGCGGGGGATCGACGCGCTCGTGGCGGCGGGGGGCAGCGGGTTCTTCGGCGTCGACCGGGTCGAGGACGTCCCGTGGGCGGTCGACGACCGCCTCGTGACGACCCGGATCGACGGCCGCGAGTACGAGCCGAGGAAGCTGGCCGCGCTGAGCGCCCACGTGAGCCAGGTCGGGGAGGAGGCCCCGTTCTTCGCCCTCGCCGAGCAGATCGGGCCGGACGCCCTGGGCTACGAGTTCTTCACCCTCGTCAAGGGCACCCCGCAGGCCGCCGACGACGGCGTCGAGACGGACCTGTTCGCCGGGCTCTGACCGCTCGGCGGACGAGGCGGGGTCGACCGAACGGTCCGACCTGTTGCGCCGTGCGGGTGAACGGCGCAACCGCCCTCTCGCGCCCGCGTGCGCCCCGCTGTTCGCTGGGGGCGGTGCCACCACCGGGGTGGACGCCCAACCGGGAGGCGCTGTGCCGGACGCGGAGCTGCAGACCCCAGCCATCGTCGACGCACGCCTGGCGGACGTCGGGGTCAGCCGCGAGCGGCTGCGCCGGCGCCGGCTGCGCGGCCTGGCGCTGGTCCTCGGTGTCCCCACGCTGTTCCTGTGGTACCGCCTCGTCACGGGCGACCCGTTCAACGTCTTCGCCCTGCCCTCGATCGATCCGCTGATGTTCATGCAGATCCTCATCGTGCTGGCGATCGTCGGCTCGGTGCTCATCATGTTCGTCGGCGGCGGCCGCTCGCCGCACGTCATGTACCGCCCCGAGCAGATCGAGACGACCATCGACGACGTCAAGGGGATCGACGTCGTCAAGGAGGAGGTCGTCCGCTCGCTGAACCTGTTCCTCGCCCACAAGCAGTTCGCCCTGGACACCGGCGGAACCCCCCGTCGGGGGCTGCTGTTCGAGGGCGCGCCCGGCACCGGCAAGACCTACCTGGCCAAGGCGATGGCCCGCGAGGCGGGGGTCCCGTTCCTGTTCGTCAGCGCGACGGCGTTCCAGTCCATGTACTACGGCGCCACCGCCCGCAAGATCCGCTCCTACTTCAAGGCGCTGCGCAAGACCGCCCGCATGGAGGGCGGCGCGATCGGCTTCATCGAGGAGATCGACGCGATCGCGGTCGCCCGCGGCGGGCTGTCGGCGACGCCGGCACCGGCCGCGCTGCGCGCCACCGGCCTGCCCGCGGGCTGCGGCGGGCTGACCGGGCTACCCGCGGAGTACGCCGTCGCCCCGTCGACCCTCGTCAGCCCCAGCATGGTCAGCGAGGGCGTCGGCGGCGTCGTCAACGAGCTGCTCGTGCAGATGCAGTCGTTCGACGAGCCCACCGGCTGGCAGAAGCTGCACACCCGGTTCGCCGACTGGGCCAACCTCTACCTGCCCCCGCACCGGCAGCTCTCCCGTCCGGTGCCCCCGGTCACGAACGTGCTGATCATCGCGGCGACGAACCGGGCGGACAACCTCGACCCGGCGCTGCTGCGCCCGGGCCGCTTCGACCGCCGCCTGACCTTCGAGGCCCCCGGCAAGGCGGGTCGGCGCGAGCTCGTCGACCACTTCCTGTCCCGCAAGCGGCACGCGCCCGAGCTCGACGACGAGGAGCAGCGCGACGCGCTGGCCGCCGCCACCCAGGGCTACACCCCCGTGATGATCGAGCACCTCTTCGACGAGGCACTGGTCAACGCGGTGCGCCGCGGTGACCTGGCCATGAACCGGACCGACATCGAGCGCGCCCGCCTCGTGGAGGAGGTGGGCCTCGGGCAGCCGGTCGCCTACACCGCGCACGAGACCCGGCTGATCGCCACCCACGAGGCCGGGCACGCGACCATGGCCTGGCTCGTCGCACCCGAGCGCCGGCTCGAGGTGCTCACCATCGTCAAGCGTCGCGACGCCCTCGGGCTGCTGGCGCACGGCGACGCCGAGGACGTGTTCACCCGGTCGCGGACCCAGATGCTGCACCTCATCCAGATCGCGTTCGGCGGCCAGTGCGCCGAGGAGCTCTTCTTCGGCGACGTCTCCACCGGCCCCGGCGGCGACCTCCTGTACGCCACGAACGTGGCCGCCCAGATGGTCGGCGCCTGCGGCATGACCGACACGCTCATCTCGTACGGCGCGATCCAGAACTCTGGGTTCTCCGACACCAACATCGTCGGCCGGGTGCTCGGCGACGCCGAGGGCCGGCAGCGGGTCGAGGAGATCCTCCAGCAGCAGAAGGTCGTCGCCCGCGGGCTGCTGGAGGCCAACCGGCACCTGGTCGAGGCGCTGCGGGACGCCCTGCTCGACCGGCACGAGCTGGTCGGGCGGGAGATCACCGACGTCCTCGAGGCGGCCCGGGAGTCCGGGCCGGCACCCGCCACCATCGACCTGCGGGACGGCGCCCCGGTCGGCTGACGCCGACGCCTTCAGGACCGCCCGGCTGCGGTCGATGACCGCCCCGTGGAGCAGGGACCGATCGACGGCCGCAGCGCGGACGCCGACCCGGCCGAGCGGGCCACGGGGGTGCTCGTTGGGCTGGGTGGTGCGCGCTACGCCGTCGACCTCGCGGCCGTGGCCGAGGTCGTCGTCGTCCCCGCCGTGACTCGCGTGCCCGGCGCGCCGGACTGGCTCGCCGGGGTCGTGAACTGGCGCGGCCGGGTCCTCGCCGTCGTCGACCTCCGGCCGCTCGTCGGGGTCGTACCGGCGCCCGTCACCCGCAGCGCGCGGGTGGTCGTCCTGTCGTCCGCCGACGTCGAGGCGGGCCTGCTCGTCGAGGAGGTCTCCGGGCTCCTCGACACCACCGGCACCGTTGCGCCGGTACCCCCCACGGTGGCGCCCGCCGTGGCCGCGCTGCTGGGCGGCACGGTCGACACCGGGTCGGGGCCGGTCGCCCTCGTGGCTGCCCCGGCGGTGCTCGCGCTCGGCCGGCAGCTCAGGGCCGGCCCACGTTCACACGAACGGGCTACAGCCCAGGTCGCTGCCGCCCGATGACGTGAGGGGGCAGCCGGTGACGGTGGCCCCGGTCGCCATGGATCGCGACCCGTCAGGATCGGGAGGGCTCGTGGACGTCTCCAAGCGGCTGGCCATGGTCGCAAGCGTGACCATGTGGGGCGGGGTCGTGTTCAGCGTGGTCTCCGCGTACCTCACCGGCCCGGTCCTCGAGGTCGCGGTCGTGCACTGGCCGGCCATGGTCGCCTGGACGCTCGCGGGGGCCGTGCTGGCCGCCGTGACGACCGTGCTCGCCCGCCGGGCGGCCGGCTCCGGCGCCGACCTGCACGCCGTGCTCCGCGGGGCCCGCCTGCTGCTGCTCCTCGAGGTCGCGTACATCACCGGGATGTCCACCGTCAGCGGTGGTCTGCACGGCGGGGGCGTCGTCCTGCTCATCCTCCTTCCGCTGTTCGCCGGCCTGGTCCTCGGGCGGGTGCAGATGCCGTTCTTCGCGGTGCTGCTGTCCGCGTCCGTGGGGGTCATCGGGCTGCTCTCCCACACCTGGGTCCCGGACGCCCTGGGCGTGGGGATCATGGCGATGGCCGTCCTGCCGGTGATGGTCATCATCAGCGGCGAGCTGGCGCTGTCCATCACCGACCGGGAGCAGGCGGCCCAGCTGGAGCGGGCCCGCCTCGAGGAGCAGGTCGGTGCCCTGTCGGCGTCGCTGCGCGAGGCGGCCGACGGCAACCTGTCGGTGACCGCCGCGACGGAGGTCGCCGCGGACGTCGAGTCCAGCGAGGCGATCGCGGCGCTCGCCGTGTCCTTCAACAACACCGTCACCAACCTGCGGCTGCTCGTCGACCAGATCCGCAGCGGCGGGGACCAGATCTCCTCGAGCGCGGGGGAGCTGCTCGGCACCGCCGAGGCGCACGCGGCGAGCGCGACCCAGCAGTCCTCCGCCGTCGCCGAGACGACCTCGACGATCGAGGAGCTGGCCGCGACCGCGGCCCAGATCGCCGACACCGCCGAGTCGGTCGCCCGGTACGCGGCCGAGACGCTGCGGCACGCCGAGGACGGCCGCCTCGCGGTGTCCGCGTCGGTGTCCGCCATGGACGCCATCGCCGAGCGGGTCGACTCGATCGCCTCCCGGGCGCTGTCCCTGGGCGCGAAGAGCCAGGAGATCGGCCGCATCCTCGAGGTCATCGACGACCTCGCCGACCAGACGAACCTGCTCGCGCTCAACGCCGCGATCGAGGCCGCCCGGGCCGGCGAGCACGGTCGCGGCTTCGCCGTCGTGGCCGCGGAGGTGCGCAAGCTGGCCGAGCGCTCGCAGGAGTCGGCCGGCCAGATCCAGGCGATCGTGGCCCAGATCCAGGCCGAGACGAACGCGACGATCCTCGCCAGCGAGGAGGGGGCCAAGGAGGTGCACCACGGCGCGGCGCTGGCCCGCGACGTCGTCGACGCCCTCGAGCGCATCTCCGGCATGGTCGACGAGACCACCACGGCGGCCAAGGAGATCTCGATCGCCACCCAGCAGCAGCGCTCGGCCTCCGACCAGGTGGTCGCCGCGATGACGCAGGTGTCCGACGTGTCCCGGCAGTACGCGGTGGGCTCGAAGCAGTCGGCGGTGGCCGCCGCCCAGCTCAACGTCCTGGCGGCGGAGCTGCGGGCGTCGATCGCGCAGTTCCGCGTGTCGTGAGGGCCTGATGGCCGGCTGGACCGACGATCCGGAGCTGCTCGGGATCTTCCGTGCCGAGGTCGACGAGCGGCTGGCCGCGCTGCGCGCCGGCCTGCTCCGGCTCGAGGACCACCCGGCCCCCCGTCAGCTCGTCGACGCGCTGATGCGCGACGCCCACACCGTCAAGGGCTCGGCCCGCGCGCTCGCGCTCGAGGACGTCGTGAGCCTCGCCCATCGGGCGGAGGACCTGCTGGGGGCGCTGCGGGACGGGCGGACCGCGGTCCGACGGGACCTCGTCGACCTGCTGCTGGTGACCGCGGACGGTGTGTCGCGGGCGATGCCCGGCTCGGACCGGCCGGTGGCGCCGGCGGACCTCGCTGCGCTGCTCGCCGCGCTGGACGCCGCACTCGGCGGGGTCGACCCGGTCGACGTGCCACGGCTGGGCGACCCCGACGGGGTGCCCGACGCTGGCGGCCCGTGGCCCGGGGGGGCGGCGGAGGAGCCCGGGTCCGCACGCTCCCGGGGCGAGGTCGTCTCGGTGCCGGCGCGCCGGGTGCACGACCTGCTCGACCTCGTCGGCGAGGTGGAGCTGGAGGTCCGCTGGGTCGAGCGCACGGCCGCCCGGCTGGCGGCCCGGCTCGGGGACCAGCCCGACGAGCGGCTGCAGGCCCTGGCCCGCGAGCTGCGCAGCCGGGTCGAGGACACCCAGGGCCGCCTGGCGCGGGTGCGGGACGGTGCCCTGGGGCTGGCCATGGTCCCGGTGGGGCGCGTGGTGACGGCGTTCCCCCAGCTGGTGCGGGAGGTGTCGCGCGAGTCGGGCAAGGACGTGCGGCTGGAGCTCGAGGGGGAGGACGTCGAGCTGGACACCCGGGTGCTCGCTGCCGTGGCCGACGCGCTCAAGCACCTGGTGAGCAACGCCGTCGTGCACGGCTGCCAGACGCCCGCGCAGCGGCAGGCGGCCGGGCTGACCGGGCCGGCCACCGTGCGGGTGCGCGCCCGGGCCGCCGGGTCGACGGTCGTCATCGAGGTCGCGGACGACGGGGTGGGCATCGACGAGGAGCGGGTCCGCGCCGCGGCCGGGCGCGCCGGTCTGCTGCCCGAGGGCAGCGCCCTGAGCGGGCCGGCCCTGCTGGCGCTGCTGTTCGCCCCCGGGTTCACCACGCTCGAGGAGGTCACCACCAGCGCCGGTCGCGGGGTCGGCCTGGACGTCGTCCGCACCGCGGTCGAGGCCCTCGGTGGCTCGGTGGAGGTGGAGAGCGCCCCGGGCGCCGGCACCCGGTTCGCGGTGACGCTCCCGGTGACCCTGGGCGTGCTGCGCTGCCTGGTGGTCCGGATCGGCCCCGAGCGCTACGCGGTGCCCGTGACCACGGTCGTCGAGACCGTGAGCGTCCGCGCGGCCGTGACCGAGCAGGTCGCCGGGGCGCCCGTGCTCGTCCGCCATGGCGTGCCCGTCCCCGTGGCCGACCTCGGGACCGCCCTCGGCGTCCCCGGCGCGCGCGCCTCGCGGGTCGCCGTGGTCGTCCGTCACGGTGGTGCCGGGGAGCAGCTCGCCTGGGCGGTGGACGAGGTCGAGGGCGAGCTGGAGCTCCTCGTCAAGGACCTCGGCGGGTTCCTCGGCCGGCAGCCGGCCGTGAGCGGGGCGACCATCGACGCCGACGGGCGCGTGCTGCTGCTCCTCGACGTCCGCGAGCTCGCGGTCCGGGAGCTGGCCCGCGGGGTGGCACCGCCGACGGTCCTGGCCGGCCCCGACGACGGCCGGTCCGCCGGCGCGCCGGCCCCGGCCGGCCGACCGCGGGTGATGGTCGTGGAGGACTCGGTGGGCGTCCGCGAGCTGCAGCGGGTCATCCTCGAGGGAGCCGGGTACGAGGTGCTGACCGCGGTGGACGGCCAGGACGGCGCCACCCGGCTGGCCGGCGACCCGGTGGACCTCGTGCTGTCCGACGTCGAGATGCCCGGGATGGACGGCTTCGCGCTCACCCGCACGATCCGGCGCACCCGTGGGTGGGAGGACGTGCCCGTCGTGATCATGACGTCGCGTGGCGGCGAGGCGGACAAGCGCGCCGGCCTGGAGGCCGGGGCCAACGCCTACCTGCTCAAGGGTGAGTTCGACCAGGCCGAACTCGTCAGTACCGTCCGCCGCCTCGTGGGGCGCTAGGAGAGAGGCAGCACCATGACCAGCGCAGGGACGAGCGCACCGCCGACCGTGGTCATCGCCGACGACAGCGTGACCATGCGGCGGATCGTCGGGTCCGTGCTGGAGCGCAACGGCTTCCGGGTGGTGGCCGCCGCGGACGGTGTCGAGGCAGTGCAGGCCGTGTTCCGCACCCAGCCCGACGCCGTGGTGCTCGACGTCCAGATGCCCCGGGTGTCCGGCTACGTGGCGGCGCGGGTGCTCAAGGACGACTGGCAGACCGCGGACATCCCGGTCATCTTCCTCACCTCGCTGGACCAGGCCACCGACCGCTACTGGGGGGCGCTCGTCGGCGGGCAGCGCTTCTTCAGCAAGGACTTCGAGGCGCCGCACCTGGTGACGGCCGTCCACGAGCTCATCGCCGAGGCGGACCAGGCCCGCGGCGGGCGGGCCCGCCTGGTGCCCGACCCCGTCGAGCTCGCCGACGAGGAGATCTACAGCCGCATCGGCGACCTGCTGGACCGCAAGCTCTTCGAGGCGCAGGTCACCGACGAGATGACCTCGATCGCGGCGACCGTCTTCGGCTTCGAGGAGACCGTCGCGGCCGTGCTGGGCGTGCTGGGTCGGGTCGTCGACTACGACCTGGCCGCCGTCCTCATGCTCGACGACCACTCCACGTACGTCAGCGTGGCCCGGGAGACGTCGCGCCGGCAGTACGCGGAGTTCTTCACCGCGATGGCCGAGGCGGCCGGGCAGGCCAGCGGGCGGCGCACCGACGTCGCCGACCTGGTACCGCGCATCGCCGACCCGGCCGGCCTGCTCGGCGCCGACGAGGACGGCGGGATGGCCACGTTCCTCACCATGCCGCTGAAGGCGCGCGGCCGCGTGGTGGGCGTGCTGGGGCTGTCCAGCGCGACGAAGAACGCCTTCGGCGAGACGTCGCTGACCACGCTGCGGCTGGTGGAGTCCCCGGCGGCGCTGGTGATCGACAACGCCCGGCTGTCCGGGGGCGTCCCGTCCTGACGGGCCGGTATGGTCGCTCGGGTGTCCGCCACCCCTGCCGCGCCGAGCCCGGACGACCTGCGCGCTGCGGCGGGCCGCTTCGCGACCGGGGTGGTCGTCGTCACCGCGGTGGCGGCGGACGGCACCGACCACGCGATGACCGCGAACTCCTTCGCCTCGGTCTCGCTCGACCCGCTGCTCGTCCTGGTCTGCGTGGAGCGGGGGACCCGCTTCCACGACGCCGTGCTCGAGGCGGGTGCCTGGGCCGTCTCGGTGCTGCC
>JALOLN010000091.1 GCA_025455945.1 Actinomycetes bacterium | reverse complement strand
GACCGGGTGCTGGAGGCCGTGGACCTCACCCCGGAGGCGAACCGGCTGGTGCGCGACCTCTCCGGCGGCCAGGAGAGCCGGGTCTCCCTCGCCTGCGCCCTGCTCGGCCAGCCGGAGCTGCTCGTCCTGGACGAGCCCACCGTGGGGCTGGACCCGGTGCTGCGGCGCGACCTGTGGCGGCTGTTCCGGCGGCTCGCCGAGGAGGGGGTCACCCTGCTGGTGTCCAGCCACGTCATGGACGAGGCCACCCGGTGCGACCGGCTCCTGCTGGTCCGCGACGGGCGGCTGGTCGCCGACGACACCGAGGCGGAGCTGCTCGCCCGCACCGGCGCGACCGACGTCGAGTCGGCGTTCCTCATCCTCGCGACGGGGGTGGCGGCATGAGTCACGCCGTGGGTGCGGACGCCGGGCGCACGGCGGGCCCCCGGCCGCGGGTCCTCACGCCGTCCGTCCTGCTCGCCACCGCGCGCCGGGCCCTGCAGCAGCTGCGGCACGACCACCGGACCGTGGCGCTGCTGCTCCTCGTGCCGAGCGTGCTGATGAGCCTGCTGGCCTGGATGCTGGTCGACCAGCCGGGCGCCTTCGACCGCTGGGGCGCGCCGCTGCTGGGGGTGTTCCCGCTGATCGTCATGTTCCTCGTGACGTCGGTGGCCACCCTGCGCGAGCGGACCAGCGGCACGCTCGAGCGGCTGCTGGCCATGCCGATCGGCAAGGCCGACTTCCTCCTCGGGTACGGGCTGGCGTTCGGCCTGGCCGCGGCCATCCAGGGCGTGGTCGTGGCCGGCCTGGCGTTCGGCCTGCTCGGGCTGGACGTCGCGGGGCAGGTGTGGGCGGTGTTCCTGCTGACCGTCGTCGTCGCCGTGCTCGGCACGGCCCTGGGACTGTTCGTCAGCGCCTTCGCCAACACCGAGTTCCAGGCCGTGCAGTTCATGCCGGCGGTGATCCTCCCCCAGCTGCTGCTGTGCGGGCTGGTGGTCCCGCGCGAGGCGCTGCCCAGGGCGCTGGAGCTGGTGTCCAACGTGCTGCCCATGTCGTACGCCGTGGACGCGATCAACGAGGTCGTGGCCGGTCCGGTCGGCGCCGACTACTGGCGGGCGTTGGGCATCGTCGGACTGTTCGTCGTCGGGGCCCTCGCCCTCGGAGCCGTCACCCTGCGCCGCCGGACGCCGTAGCCTGGTGCCGCCCCGGGGCCCGACCGCAGGGAGGCTGCGTGATCCGCCGAGTGCTGCTGGCCGTCTCACGCAGCGACGTCATCAAGCGCACGGCCGCCACCGCCCCCGTCTCGCGGGACGTCGTCCGGCGCTTCGTGGCGGGGGAGACCGTCGGCGACGCCGTCCGGGCGACTCAGGCCATCGTCGACAGCGGGCTGCGCGTCACCGTCGACCACCTCGGCGAGGACGTCCTCGAGGCGGCGCACGCCGCAGCGACCCGCGACGCCTACGTGCTGCTGCTGCAGCGGCTGGCCGACGCGGGCCTCGCAGGGGCGGCCGAGGTCAGCGTGAAGCTCTCCGCGGTCGGGCAGGCCCTGCCCGGCGACGGGGAGCAGATCGCCCTGGAGAACGCACACGCGATCTGCACCGCCGCCTCCGCCGCCGGCACCACGGTGACCCTCGACATGGAGGACCACACCACCACCGACTCGACCCTGGCGGTCCTCGCCGAGCTGCGCCGCGACCACCCCAGCACGGGGGCGGTGCTGCAGGCCTACCTGCACCGCACCGAGGCCGACTGCCGCGACCTCGCCGGCTCACGGGTGCGGCTGTGCAAGGGCGCCTATCAGGAGCCGGAGTCGGTGGCGTTCCAGGACCGCCAGGACGTCGACCGCGCCTTCGTGCGCTGCCTGAAGGTCCTCATGGCCGGGGACGGGTACCCGATGGTCGCCACCCACGACCCGCGGCTCGTCGAGATCGCGGCGGCGCTCGCCGTCCGGCACGACCGGCCGAAGGGCTCTTATGAGTTCCAGATGCTGTACGGCGTACGGCCGGACGAGCAGCGGCGGCTGGCCGACGAGGGCGAGACGGTGCGCCTGTACGTCCCCTACGGCACCGAGTGGTACGGGTACCTGGTCCGCCGGATGGCCGAGAAGCCGGCCAACCTCGCGCTGTTCCTGCGCGCACTGACGTCGAAGGGCTGAGTCGTGGCACTCCTGGCAGTGGTGGGCGCCGGCGTGATGGGCGAGACGTTGCTCTCGGGGCTGCTCCGTGCCGGGCGGCGGGCCGACGACATCGTCGTCGCCGAGCGCCGGCCCGACCGGGCGGGCGAGCTGGCCGAGCGATACGGCGTCGAGGTGATGGGCAACGTCGAGGCGGTCGCGCGAGCACACACCGTCGTGCTCGTCGTCAAGCCGCAGGACATGGGGGCGCTGCTCGACGAGATCGGCCCGCACGTGCAGGACGGCGCCCTCGTCGTGTCGCTGGCCGCCGGCATCACCACCCGGTTCATCGAGGAGCGGCTGCCCGACGGCGTGCCGGTCGTCCGGGTCATGCCGAACACCCCCGCGCTGGTCGACGAGGGCATGGCGGCGGTGTCGCCCGGGCAGCACTGCGACGAGGGCCACCTCGAGGAGGCCGAGGCGCTGCTGCGCTCGGTCGGGCGGGTCGTCCGGGTGCCGGAGAAGCAGCAGGACGCCGTCACGGCCATCTCCGGCAGCGGGCCCGCGTACATCTTCTTCGTCGTCGAGTCGATGATCGAGGCGGGCGTCCACCTCGGCCTGCCCCGGGCCACCGCGACCGAGCTCGTCGTCCAGACCCTCGTGGGGGCGGCCAAGATGCTCAAGGAGACCGGCGAGCACCCGACCGTGCTCCGCGAGAACGTGACGTCGCCGGCGGGCACCACCGCGGCCGCGGTCCGCGAGCTGGAGGACCACAAGGTGCGGGCCGCGTTCCTCACCGCGATGGAGGCCGCCCGGGACCGCTCCCGGCAGCTGGCCAGCGGCCAGGGCTGACCCCTGACCGGGCTGCGGCGGGCCCGCGGGGCCGTTGCCACCGCGTTCTTCGTCCAGGGGGCCTCGTTCGCCGTCCTCGTCACCCGGATCCCGGCGCTGAAGGACCGCTTCGGCCTGTCCGACGGCGAGCTCGCCCTGCTGCTGTTCCTCGTCCCGCTGGTGGCCGGGGGCGGCAGCCTGGCCGCCGGGGCGCTGAGCGGCCGGTTCGGCAGTGCCCCGGTGCTGCGGGTCGCCGGACCGCTCGTGCCGCTGGCCGTGCTGGCCGTGGGGGCGGCGCCGACCCTGCCTCTGCTGGTCGCGGCGCTGGTGGCGGTGGGGCTTGGGCTGGGGTCCGTCGACGCCACGATGAGCATGCAGGGCGTGCAGTACCAGGAGGCGAGCGGCCGGCCGGCGGTCAACGGGTTCTACGCGGTGTGGAGCCTGGCCGGGATCCTTGGGGCGGTCGCCGCCTCGGTGGCGGCGGACAGCGGCTGGTCGCTCGCCACGTTCTTCGCGGTGGTGGCCGTGGTGCTCGTGCCCGCCGACCTGCTGGCCGGGCCCGGGCTGCTCGGGCGCGGGAGCCATCAGCCGGTCGTCGACGCGACCGGCGGTCCCGGGCAGGTGCCGTGGCGGCCGATCCTCGTCCTCGGCGCGGCCGTCACCGCGCTGTTCGTCGCCGACTCGACGACGTCCAACTGGAGCGCCGTCTACCTCACCGACGCCCTGGGCAGCAGCGAGTCGGTGGCCGCCCTGGCCTACGCCGGCTACGCCACCGCGATGCTCGCCGGCCGGGTGCTGGGGGACTGGCTGGTCGCCCGGCTGGGGCCGGTGACCCTCGTGCGGACCGGCGGGCTGGTGGCCACGGCAGCCGTGCTGCTGCTCGTCGCCGCGCCGGGGCCCGGGCTCGGGCTGGTCGGGTTCGCCCTGCTCGGGCTGGGGCTGTGCGTGGTGCTGCCGCAGGCCTTCGTCGCAGCGGCCGCCTGGGACCCGCGCGGCAGCGGCGTGGCGGTGGCCAGGGTGAACGTCTTCAACTACCTGGGGTTCCTCGTCGGCGCCCCGCTGGTGGGGGTCCTCGCCGAGCTGGCCTCGCTGCGGGCCGCCATCGCCGTGCTCGTCCCCGTGACCCTCGTCATCGTCTGGCTGGCGGGGTCGTTCGCCGTCCCCGCCGCGTCGCTCAGGGCAGCACCATGAACCTTGCGATGCGGTCCTTGCGCCCGGCGGCGACGAGGACGTCGTCGGCGTGCACCACGGTCTCCGCCGTGGTGTAGGTGAAGTCCTCGCCCGTCCGCTTGATCGCGACGACGGTGATGCCGTACTTCGAGCGGAGCGCCGCTTGGCCGAGGGTCCGCCCGACGGCCTCGACAGGCGGCGTCGCCTTGACCATGGCCAGGCCGTCGTCGAACTCGAGGTACTCCAGGACGCCGTCGGCGACCTGGTGGCCGACCCGCACCCCCATCTCCCGCTCGGGGAAGACGACGTGGGTGGCGCCCATCCGCTGCAGGATCCGGGCGTGCTCCTTGGTGAGCGCCTTGGCCCAGATGTCCGGGACGCCGAGGTCGGCCAGCGCGGCCACGCAGAGAACGCTGGCCTCCACCCCCGTGCCGATCGCCACGACCGCCTGCTGGAACTCGCCGATGCCGAGCTGGCGCAGCGCCTCCAGGCTCGTCGCGTCGGCCTCGACGACGTGGGTGAGGGCGGGGGCCCACGCCTGCACCAGGCGGGGGTCGGTCTCGACGGCCAGGACCTCCCGGCCCTGCTCGACGAGGATCTGGGCCACGGCGCTGCCGAACCGGCCGAGGCCGATGACCGCCACCGGTCCTGAGTACTTATCCAACGATCGTCCGTTCCTCGGGCAGTCGGTACAGCGACTGCGTCTCGCGCAGCGCGAGCGCGGCGCCCAGGGTGACTGGCCCCAGTCTGCCGACGAACATCACGGCGGTCACGACCAGGGGAGCCAGGCCGGTGAGGCCGGCGGTGACGTTCAGCGACAGGCCGACCGTCCCCAGCGCGGAGATGATCTCGAAGGAGGCCTCGGTGAAGGGCAGGTCGCTGGCGAGGAGCAGCGCGCCGGTGCCGGTCAGCGCGATCGCACCGGTCACGACGGTGATCACCGCGGCCTGCCGGACGGCGCTCATGGGGAGTCGGCGGTTGAACGCGTTGACGTCGCGGGAGCCTGTGACCTCGGCGCGCACGGCGAACGCGAGCACGGCCAGGGTCGTGACCCGGATGCCGCCGGCGGTGCTCCCGCTGCCGCCGCCGATGAACATCAGGACCTGGGTGAGCAGGATCGACTCCGGCTGCATCTGGGCGTAGTCGACGGTGTTGAAGCCGGCCGTGCGTGGCTGCACCGAGTGGAAGAACCCGGCCAGCGTCTTGCCGCCGGCCGACAGCGGGCCGAAGGTGCCGGGGTTGCCCCACTCGGCGGTGGTGAGGAACGCCCAGCCGCCGAGCAGCAGCACCGCGGTGACGATGAGCGTGGTCCGGGTGTGCACCGACCAGGTGCGCGGCTGCCGCCACTCCCGGGCCAGCTCGAACAGCACCGGGAAGCCGATCCCGCCGATGATGACCGCGAAGCCGATGGGCAGGCAGATCACGGGGTCGGAGACGAACCCCATGAGGTTGTCCGAGTACGGCGCGAAGCCGGCGTTGTTGTACGAGGTCACGGCGAGGAAGACCCCGTGCCAGGCGGCCAGTCCGGCCGGCTCGCCGTAGTGCAGGGCGAGCCGCAGCGTCAGCACGAGGGCGGTGGCCGCCTCCACCACGACGGTGATGACCGCGACGCCGATGACGACCCGGCGGACGTCGGCGAGGTCGAGGGCCCGGGTCTCGGCCTGGGCGGTCAGCCGGGTGCGCAGCCCGAGCCGACGGGACACGACGATCCCGACCAGTGACGCTCCGACGATGATGCCGAAGCCGCCCACCTGGACGAGGGCGACGATGATCCCCTGCCCGAGCGGGCTCCAGTAGGTGGCGGTGTCGACCAGCCCGAGCCCGACCACGCACACCGCGGACGCCGACGTGAACAGCGCGGTCACGAAGGGCGCGCCGCCGGGCCCGGAGCGGGCCGGCGGGAGCATGAGCAGCGCCGTCCCGACGAGCAGGGCGACGGTGAAGGCCAGCGAGACGACCTGGGCGGGGTTACGCCGTCCCAGGCGCGCCGCCCTCAGCCTGGCCCGGGCCACCGCCGCTCCCCTCTCGCCCTGCGCGCGCCGTCCTGCCGGGCCAAACCTACGATGAGGCGGTGTCCGCCGTGTCCGCTCGCCGTCGATGGTCCGTCGCCGGGGCCGCCGTGGCGCTCGCAGTCCTCCCGGTCGCGGCGTGCAGCGGCGAGCCGCCGCCCGACATCCGCGTGGCGGAGGTGGGCCTCGACACGGTGACCGAGGTCGTCGAGGCCCCGGCGTCGGTGGTGGCCCGGGCCACGGCCACGGTGTCCGCACCGGCCAGCGGCCGGGTCGCGTCCGTCTCCGTCACCGACGGCACCCAGGTCCGGGCCGGACAGGTGCTGCTGACGATCGCCAGCCCGTCCGCCCAGGCGGCCCTCACCCAGGCGAGGACGGCGGACGCCGCGGCCGCGCGCGGCGGATCGCTCAGCGTGCCGTCGGTGGACCGCTCCGCGCTGACCCGGGCCGACGCCGCCGCGGCCCGGGCGTTCGCGACCGCTCGCCAGGCGGCCGAGGCGATCCCGGACCCCGCCCAGCGGGCCCAGGCGCTGGCCGGGGTCGCCTCCGCGGAGGCGCAGTACGCGGCAGCCCGGTCCTCCGCCGGGAGGGCGCTGGCCCAGGTGGACGCCGGGCTGGGCAGCATCGAGCGGGCCGCCGCCGCGCTGGCCTCCGCGCAGCGGGTGCAGACCCGGGCCGCGGTGGCCGCCGCCCAGGCGACGGTCGACGCGCTCACGGTCCGCGCACCGATCCCGGGCACGGTGGTCCTCGGCGGGGTGAGCGCCGGCGCCGACAGCGGCCTGGGCGACCTCGTCAGCCAGCTGCCCGAGTCGGTGCAGGGCCAGGCGCAGTCCCTGCTCGGGGGCTCCTCGGGCGGGTCGGCGAGCGTCACCGGGGTCCTCGAGGTCGGCACCCCGGTCACCGCCGGCAGCCAGCTGCTGACGGTGACCGACGTGTCCACGCTGTCGCTGGCGGCGTCCGTGGACGAGACCGACGTCCTGCTGGTCAGCCCGGGGGTGCCCGCGGACGTCGAGCTGGACGCTGTGCCGGACGCCTCGTACGCGGCCACCGTGACCTCGGTCGACCTCACCCCCACCGCGTCGGGCCGGGGCGGGGTGGCCTACGTCGTCCGGCTCTCCCTCGGCGGTGGCACGACCCAGGCCGGTGACCCGGCGCCGCAGCCACGCCCCGGCATGTCCGCGGTGGCCGCGCTGCGGGTCCGCACCGCCGAGGGCGTGGTCGCCGTGCCCGCCCCGGCCGTCTTCCGGGACGGGACCCGTGACGCCGTCTGGGTCGTCGAGGACGGCGTGGCCTCGCTGCGCGACGTGCGCCTCGGCGCGCAGGGTGAGGACCTCGTCGAGGTCGTCGAGGGCCTGGCGGTGGGGGAGTCGGTCGTCGTCAAGGGCGCCGACGTCGTCACCGAGGGACAGCAGGTCGACGGTCCGTGACCACCCGGGGGGACGTCGGTGGGCAACCGCGGGGCGGCCCGACCGTCGAGGCGGTCGACGTCAGCCGCGTCTACCGGCTGGAGGGCGCCGAGGTCAGGGCGCTGCGCGGGGTGTCGCTGGAGATCCACCCCGGCGAGTTCGTCGCGGTGGTCGGGCCGTCCGGGTCGGGCAAGTCGACGCTGATGCACCTCGTCGGGTGCCTCGACCGGCCCACCGAGGGCCGGCTGCGCATCGGGGGCCGGGACGTGCGGGAGATGGACGACGCCGAGCTGGCCACCCTGCGGAACCGGACCATCGGCTTCGTCTTCCAGTCCTTCCAGCTGCTGGCCCGGACGACGGCCGTGGACAACGTGGCGCTGCCGCTGGTGTACCGCGGGGTCGGCCGGCGCGAGCGCCG
>JALOLN010000090.1 GCA_025455945.1 Actinomycetes bacterium | reverse complement strand
CCACCGGGCAGCAGCAGCAGCACCGGGCAGGTCAGGCCGCGCGAGCGCACCCGCTCCAGCAGGGTGAGCGCGTCCTCTGCCCGCTCCTGGTCGAGGACGAGGACGTCGACCTTGGGCAGCGGCTCGTGGAGCACCTCGGACGGACGCAGGACGACGGTCTCGTAGCCGCCGGCGGCCAGGCCCATGGCGAGCGACGGCGTCGCCGACACCACGAGGAGCCGCTTCATGCCCGTGTCGACCCAGCCGGGGCGGTCACGGCGTCGCCTCGAAGATGTTCTCGACGATCGTGATCGCCGCCGGGCCGAGGATGATCACGAACAGCGCGGGGAGGATGCAGAAGATCAGCGGGAAGAGGACCTTGACCGGCACCTTCTGCGCCTGCTCCTCCGCCCGCTGGGAGCGCTTGACCCGCATCTCGCTGGCCTGGACCCGCAGCACGTTGGCGATGGGGATGCCGAAGGAGTCCGCCTGCACCATCGCGGTGGCGAACTGGCGCAGCTCCGGCAGGTCGGTGCGCTCGCCCATGGCCCGGATGGCGTCGGCCCGGTCGACGCCGATCTGCATCTCCTGCAGCACCCGGAAGAACTCGCTGGCCAGCGGACCCGTCGTCTTGCGGGCCACCTCGGACATCGCCGCGTTGAAGGACAACCCCGCCTCCACCGAGATCGTCAGCAGGTCGAGGGCGTCCGGCAGGTCCTTGCGCAGCCGCTCGCTGCGCTCGTAGGCGGCCTGGTAGAGGACGAGGTTGGGCGTCATGAAGCCCAGGGCGGCGAGCACGATGACGACGCCGATGAGCACCAGGGCGCTCCAGCCGAACAGCAGCGGGATGGCGAAACCAAGCACCAGCCCGACGATCAGCCCGATCATCTTGAAGGCGAGCACCCGGTCGACGTCCCACCCCGCGGGGTTGCCGGCCAGGTCGAGCTTGTGGCGGATCCGGTTCGCCTGGCCCACCGGCGTGAACCGCCGGCCGAGCTCGGTCAGCCGCGAGAAGCCGGGGGAGACGACCCGGTCGCTGAAGGGCCGGTCGAGCTCCTGGCGCATGGACTCCGGCGCGGAGCTCATCGCCTCGACAGCGGCCAGCGAGCGCCCCACCCCGCTGCGCTGGGTGCTCAGCGCACCCACGACAGCGAGCAGCAGCACGATGCCGAGGAAGATGGCGCCGAGGCCGACCAGGAGGAGCATGGTGCCGGTCACCTCACACCTCCACCTTGACGACGCGGCGCAGCCAGACGACGCCGACGAGCATCAGCAGGAGGGTCCCGCCGATCATCAGCCACCCCAGCGTCGTCGTGTAGAGGGGTTCGACGTAGGACCGGCGGACCAGCAGCAGGTAGAGGGCGAAGAACACCGGCAGCAGGCCGAGGATCCACGCGGACAGCCGGCCCTCGGCGGACAGCGCCCGAACCTGGCGGCGCAGCCGCTCCCGCTCGCGCAGGGTCGCGGCGACGTTGCTCAGGACCTCGGCGAGGTTGCCGCCGACCTCCCGCTGGATGCGGATGGCCATGACCACCCAGCCGAAGTCGACGCTGTCCATCCGTTCGGCGACCCCGTCGAGGGCGTCCTCCAGCGGCACGCCGAGCCGGGTCTCGACCAGGGCGCGGTTGAACTCGGCGGCGATCGGCTGTGACCCCTCACGGACCACGGTGTCGACGGCCTGCGGCATCGAGTACCCAGCCTGCAGGCTGCCGGCCATGAGCTGCAGGGTGTCCGGGAGCTGGGCGTTGAACGCCTTGCGCCGGTTCTCGGACCTCCTCCGCAGGTAGGCGAAGGGCAGCAGCACCCCCGCGGCCAGCCCGATCAGCGCGGGCAGGAGCGCGCCACCGGAGAGCAGCAGCAGGAGCAGGGCGGCACCGATCGCGATGAGCAGGTGGATGACTGCCCACTCCGCAGGGCGCAGCGGCACGGCGGCCTTCTCCAGCTCGTGGGCGAGCGCACCCTCCATGTCCCGGCGCTGGACCACCCGACCGGCGAAGTCCACGGCGGAGCGCGCCACCTGGGTGCTGCCCAGTGCGGTGGTCGTCTCCTCCTCCTTGACCGGGCCACGGCCCGTCAGGGTGTAGATGGACATCCGGCGGCGGACCCCGGGGGTGCGGCGCTCACTCACGGTGCTGAGAGCGACGACGAACAGGGCGGCCAGGCCGAGGAAGAGCGCCGCGAAGGCGGCCCAGAGCCAGGCCTGGGACAGGTCGGCCAGCCAGGTGGTGCCCACGGCGACGGGCCCGTAGTCAGCCGGGGCCGCGGCGCTGGTGCTGGCGGAGGGGGCACCCTTGAGCGGGACGAACACCGTGTCGCTGATCGTGGCTCCGCCGGCCACCGCGGAGATCGTCAGCGAACCAGCGTCGGCCTGCTCCGGGGGCACCTCGACCGTCACCTGCAGCTGGTTGGAGATCGTCTGCGCCGACGCGGCGAAGGCCGCGGCGAGCTGGTCCGCCTCAGTGGTCGTGATCACCGAACCGCCCCCCGCCGTGGCCAGGGCCTGCAGGGCCGCGACCTGCTGGGGCGTGGTGCCGAAGGAGACCGCGTCCAGCGTCGCCTTCGAGGTCCGGACGGCGGTGACCGCCTCCTGCAGCGTGGTCGAGCTCGAGCCGTCCTCCGCGCCGTCGGAGAGCAGCACGACGTTACGCACCCCCGTGGTGCCGACGGTGCGGACCGCGAGCACGGTGCCGTCGTACAGGGCGGTGCCTCCCGCGGCGGTCAGCCCGTTCACAGCCGCTCGGACGGCGGCGCGGTCGGTGGTGGGCGCCACCTTGACCAGAGCCTGGTCGGCGAAGGTCACCAGGCCGACCTTGACGTCGGCGGGGACCTCGGCCAGGAACGTCCCGGCGGCCGTCTTGGCGCCGGTCAGGCCGGCACCCTTCATCGAGCCGCTGGTGTCCATGGCGAGCACGGCCACCCGTGTGACGGCCGGCGTGGTCCCGACCGGGGCCGCGGTCGCCGGGACGGTCGTGCCGTCGAGCGAGGCGGTGACCGTCGCCGGGTCGACACTGGTGCCGGTCGGCAGGCCGGATGCCTGGAACACGGCGGTGACCGTGGTCGTCTCACCGGACCGCGCGACGTCGGCCTGCACGATGCGACCCTCTGGTGCCGCCGAGGCCGGTGCGGCGCCCCCGACGACGGCAAGGGTGGCCGCGAGCGCGGTGACCGCGCCCGCGAGGAGGCGGTGCCGGCGACGTGGAGGCATGTCAGCGTCCGAACTTCTCGAAGGCGAAGATGCTCGGGTCGACGTGGATGCCCGCGGCGGAGAGCTTGTCGAGGAACTTCGGGCGCAGGCCGGTGGACTTCAACGTCCCCAGGGACCGGCCCTCGGCGTCGTAGCCGAGGTGGTGGTCGAAGAGGAAGAGGTCCTGCAGCGTGACCACGTCGCCCTCCATCCCGACGACCTCGGTGACGTGGGTGATGTGCCGGGTGCCGTCACGGAACCGGGACTGGTGCACGATGAGGTCGATGGCGCTCGACACCTGCTCGCGGATCGCCCGCACCGGGAGGTCGACGCCCGCGAACAGCACCATGGTCTCGATCCGGGCCAGGGTGTCGCGTGGGCTGTTCGCGTGAACGGTGCAGATCGAGCCGTCGTGGCCGGTGTTCATGGCCTGCAGCATGTCGAGGGCGGCGGCGTCGCGGACCTCGCCGACGACGATGCGGTCCGGGCGCATGCGCAGCGCGTTGCGTACCAGCTCGCGGACCCGGACCTCGCCCTTGCCCTCGATGTTCGCCGGGCGGGCCTCGAGCCGGATCACGTGGTCCTGGTGCAGCTGGAGCTCGGCGGCGTCCTCGATCGTGACGATGCGCTCGTCGCCGGGGATGAAGCTGGAGAGCACGTTGAGCGTGGTCGTCTTGCCGGCGCCGGTGCCCCCGGAGACGAGGATGTTGAGCCGGCCGCGCACGCAGTCGTCGAGGAACTGGGCGACGACCCGGCTCAGCGTCCCGAAGCCGACGAGGTCCTCGACCGAGTAGGGGTCGGTGGCGAACTTGCGGATGGTCAGCGTCGACCCGTCGACCGAGAGCGGCGGGATGATGGCGTTCACGCGGCTGCCGTCGGCGAGCCGCGCGTCGACCATGGGGCTGGCCTCGTCGACGCGGCGACCCACGCGGCCGACGATCTTGTCGATGGTCCGGCGCAGGTGCGCCTCGTCGTTGAACCGCCCCTCGACGGGGTAGATGCGCCCGGCGCGCTCGATGAAGATCTGGTCGTAGCCGTTGACCATGACCTCGGTGATGTCCGGATCGCGCAGGTAGGGCTCGATCGGGCCGTAGCCGAGGATGTCGTCGGCGATCTCCTGGGAGATCCTGGCCCGGTCCGAGACGGTGAGCGGGGTGTCCTCCTTGGCGAGGACCTCCTGCAGGGTCAGCCGCACTTTCTGCTCGAGCTCGGCCTGGGTGGCCCGGGCGTCGTAGAGCTGGGGACCGAGGTTGTCGAGCAGGGTCTGGTGGACCGCCCGCTTGAGGTCGGCGAAGGGGTCGGCGCTGCGGCGGACCCGCGTGGACCCGGGAGGGCCGGGTGGCTCCTCCTCGAGGACCGAGGCGTCGATGCCGCGGGCCCGGCGGGCCTCGGCGAGGCGGTCGGACAGGCTCATGAGCTCGGTGCCTTCCTCTTGAACAGTCGCCGGTCGCGGCGCAGCTCGCGCGGGACGGCTGTCTCTGCCGGCGCTGCGGCGATCACGTACTCCTCGGCGAAGCGCCGGATGCTGACGCTGACCGGGTGCTTGGGCTGGTCGAGGACGATCGGCACACCGCGGTTCGTGGCGGCGGGGACGTCCCGGGAGGAGGGGATCTGCGCGACGATGCGCGCGTTGAGGGTCTTCTCGACCTCGTTGACCGACAGGCCCACCTTGGAGTCCGCCCGGTTCAGGACGATCTGCCAGCGCTCCCGGGAGAAGTTCAGCAGGTCCAGGGTCTCCAGCGTGAGCTTGAGGTTCTTGATCGCCGGGATGTCGAGCGTGGCGATGTTGGCGATGACGTCGCTCTGGTCGAAGGCGGCGAGCACCTGGTCGTCGAAGGCCGGCGGGGTGTCGATGACGACGTAGTCGAACTCGTGGCTGAGGATCGTGAGGATCCGGGTGATGAGCTCGGCGGGGATCGCCGACGCGGTGCCGGGCTCGACGGGGGCGACGAGGGTCGTCAGGCCGGGCGAGTGCGGGGTGAGCAGCGACCGGACGCCCTCGGCGTCCAGCGTGTCACCGAGGGGGATGGCGTCGGCGATGGTGTGCGCGGGGAACAGCTGCAGCGCGATGGCGACGTCCCCGAACGCTAGGTCGAGGTCGACCAGGCACACCTCGCGCCTGCCCCGGTCGGCGAGGACGGCGGCCAGGTTCGTGGCCAGCGTCGTCTTGCCGCAGCCGCCCTTGGCCGAGAACACCGTGACGATCCGGCTGGTGCGCCGCTCGCCCTCCTCGCCCTCGCCCCCGAGCGCGCCCTCGCGCAGCCGGTGCGACAGGTCGACCGTGCGCCGGACCGCCGCGTTGAGGCCGGAGAGGTCCCGGTCCTCGACGACCTCACGCACCCCGGCCCGCAGTGCGTCGGCCAGGACGGAGGTGTCGATGCGTCGCCGCACGAGCACCACTCCCAGGGTCGGGCGGGTGATGCGCATGTTCTCGGCGATGGACAGCGCCGTGTGCAGGTCGACCGAGGAGCCCAGGACGACGGCGTCCTCCCCGGGGTGCTCCTCGAGGTAACGCTTGAGGGCGTCGATCGAGGGCAGCACCTCCGAGCCCGAGCCGAGCGCGGAGCGCAGCGTCTCCGCACCGGCGGGGTCGAGGTCGACGATGACAGCCATGGACGAGTCCTCTCGACGGTCAGCGGAACAGGTTCTGCCCGGTGACCCCGCCGCCCGGCGCCACCACGGAGTCCTCCGTGAGCAGGCCGAAGTGCAGGGTGCCGTTCTGCGTGCCGTAGATGAGTTTGCCAGCCTGCGCCTGGTCCACCGCCAGGGTCAGGATCGCCTTCGGGATCTCCTCGGCGTTCTGCTCGCCGGTCTCGGTGTCCGTCGTGGTCAGGGTCACCAGCGAGGTGCTGCCGACGCCGATCACCGTCACGCGGGGCAGGAGCACCTGCGTGAGGGTCGCGGTGGCCTCGTTCGCACCCGCAGTCGGGTTGTCGATCGTGAGGAAGACCGCCACCTCTGAGCCGCTGGTCACGAACCCGGCCACTCGTTCGGGGTCCCCGAGCTGCACGCTGACGGCCATCTTGCCTTCGGGGATGGGCAGGGAGGTGGTCTGCCCGGGCTCGCCGAACTGCTGGGTGAGGATCTGCTGGCCGGTGAAGATCGGGG
The DNA here is from genome assembly GCA_025455945.1 of Actinomycetes bacterium. Taxonomy (GTDB): domain Bacteria; phylum Actinomycetota; class Actinomycetes; order Prado026; family Prado026; genus Prado026. The sequence continues at coordinate 7,298 of JALOLN010000090.1, read as the reverse complement.
ACAGGGCGACCTGGGTGGCGACCGGGGTGATGTCGCTGATGGCGCCCGCCGCCACCGAGTTGCGCGCGACCTCGCGCAGCTCCAGCGCGCCGCTCTCGGCGGCGGCCTGCCCGGTAGTCCCCGTGGGGATGTCGGCCTTGGCGAACAGGACCTCGACGAGCTCCTGGCCCTCGGCGGCCCGCTCGTCGGCCCCTCGCACGTAGAGGAACACCAGCGCCGTGCCCAGCGCGGCGACGAGCAGCGCGGAGATCAGCAGTACAGTTCGACGCCCCATTGGTCCCTCTCACGTCCGATGCCGGGTCGCGCGAGCCCGCGGGGACCATCGGTGCCCCGGCGCCGCGTACGGCTCCCGAGACACCCGTCCATCGATCCCCCCAGCCCCGGGGAGTCCCCCCAGGTTCTCCCCGCGACGACGTTACCCAGCGTAGCGGGACCTGGCGAGAGCGTGACCGGAACCGGGCCTGAAGGAAGGATGCGGACCCTGTCCGAACGGGGGATGGCGGTCAGCCGGCCGCGACGGTGGCGGTGACCCGAGCCCGGACGACCGGGTCGGAGAACTCCCGGGCGGACGCCAGGAGCCGGCGCAGGCCGAGGGCGAGGAAGGCGAAGGCCAGCAGCGTGGGCGGCTGCCAGCGGCCGGTCAGGGCCAGCGCGGAGAAGGCCAGCCCGAGCAGGGTCGTGCTCACGGCCAGGCGCAGGCTGTAGACCGCCATCGTCCCGGGCGGGGCGGGGGTGTCCCGGGCCCCGCGCAGCTCGGCCCGGTGCGGCTGGTGCACGGACAGCCGCATGCAGGTGGCGGTGACCGTCACCACGGCAGCCGCAGCGGCACCGAGAGCGGCCGCGGCCTCGCCCGCCGTCGGTGCGACGGGAGCCCGCAGGGCGCCGGCCGCGAGCGAGGCGGCCACCGAGATCGTGCAGACCTCGAGGAGCACCCGTGCCTTGGACCAGAAGACGTCGCTCGAGGCGACCGGCTGGCTCGCCAGCCAGGTCGCCCCCCCGGCGTCCAGGGCGAAGGCGTTGACGCCGAAGAGCAGGCCGGCGCCGGCGGCCACCAGGCCGGGCATGAGCACCAGGGACGTCCACTCCAGCCCGGCCAGTGCGACGATGGCGGCGGGGAGCAGGGCCAGCACGAGGACGCCACGGCGCAGCGCGGTGGACCGCCACACGCTGGCCCGGTCGGTGGCCACCAGGGCGGCGGGAGTGGTCCCGGGGTGCGGCCGCCGGCGCACGCGGTCTGACTCGGCCCGACCGGCGTCCCCGGCGCGCCGCAGGGCCCACCGCGACGTGGCCAGCCCCGCCCGCCAGGTCACCGCGGTGGCCACGAGCAGGAACACCGTGACGGTCACCCACAGCCGGCCCGGGTCCTCCTTGCCCTGGGCTGCGGCGATCACGACCGTCTGGGTGGGCAGCTCGTCGAGCAGGTCGGTCACGCCGACCACGGCCACGGTCACCGCCAGGGCGGCGGCCAGGGCGCCCGCGGCAGCCCACACGGCCCGTCGGCCGCGCCGACTCGCCCGGACGCCGACCACGCCCCAGGCCACCGCCTGGCCGAGCAGGGTCAGCCAGGCCAGGTAGAGCACGACGGAGGCCAGGTAGAGCACGACGGTGAGCAGCCCTAGCACGATCCGCGGGGTGAGGTCGCCGAAGATGAACGTGGTCACGCCGAGGATCAGCGCGACCTGCGTGAACCAGGCCAGGTTCAGCGGCGCGAGCAGCAGCGACGTGTGGTACTGCGTGCGGGCGGAGACGGGGAACGCCACCAGCTGGTCGGGCGGGTAGAGCTCGTTGCCGCCGCCGGCGGCCAAGGGAGCGGCGAACGCGAGCAGGCCGAACGCGGCGAGCAGCGTGGGCGACAGCAGCACGACGCTGTCCCGGGTTTCCACGTCGAGCTCGACGACCAGCCCGGCGACCATGGTGGCGAGCACGAGCATGGCAGCGGCGCCCATGAGCACGACCAGGCCGGAGCGGGCCCGGCCGTCGCGGACCATCGTCCAGCGCAGCCGGACGAGGGCGGCCAGCTGCGCGTCGGTGCTCATGCCAGCAGGGCGCGGTAGCGCAGCGCCCCGTCGGTACCGGACAGCTCGGCCGCGGGTGCCGACTCCACGACCCGGCCCCGCCGCAGCACGGTCGCGTTCTGGCAGGCCTGCACCGCGAGCTCGAGGAGGTGGGTGGACACCAGGACGGCGCTGCCGGCCCCTCGCAGCTCGTCGACCAGCTCCAGGGTGGCCTCGACCCCGAGCGGGTCGACGCCGTCGAACGGCTCGTCGAGCAGCAGAACCGCCGGGCGGTGGAACGCCGCGAGCACCACCGACATCCGCCGTCCCATGCCGTGGGAGAACCCCGCGGTCACGCGGTCGACGGCGTCGACGAGATCGAAGTGCTCGAGCAGCTGCTGGGCGCGGGACTCCCACCCGGGCGGCAGGTTGCGCAGCCGCGCGGCGAGCTGGAGGTGCTCCCAGGCGGTGGCGCGGGGGATGAGCCCCCCGACGTCCGGGCAGTAGCCGACGCGGTGCTTGGCGGAGTCCGGGTCACGAGCGACGTCCACGCCGTCGACGAGGACACGGCCCCCGGACGGCGGCAGGACGCCGGCGAGGACGCGCAGCATGGTCGACTTGCCGGCCCCGTTGCGGCCCACCAGGGCCATCGACTCGCCCGCGCCGACGGTGAGGTCGCAGCCGTCGACGGCCCGCACGTCACCGAAGGAGACGGTGAGCCCGCGCACCTCGACGAGCGGGCCCACCATCCACCTCCGGCTACTTGCGGTACAGCGCGTCCACGGCGTCCTTGAACTCAGCCATGACCACGCCGCGCTTGAGCTTCAGCGTAGGCGTGAGCTGGCCGCCCTCCTCCGTGAAGTCCTCGGTGAGGATGTTGAACTTCTTGATGGCCTCGGCGTTCGAAACCGCCTTGTTCGCGTCGTCCACGGCCCCCTGGATGGCCGCGGTGACGTCGGGGTCGGCGACGACCTGCTCGATCGGCATGTCCTCCGGCTTGCCGTGCGTCTTCAGCCAGGCCGGCAGCGACTCCCGGTCGAGGGTGATGAGGCAGGCGATGTAGGGCTGGTTGTCGCCGACGACCATGCACTGGCTGACCAGCGCGTGGGCGCGCAGCCGGTCCTCGAGCACGGCGGGGGCCACGTTCTTGCCGCCGGCGGTCACCAGCAGCTCCTTCTTGCGCCCGGTGATGCGCAGGAAGCCCTCGTCGTCCAGCTCCCCGATGTCGCCGGAGTGGAACCAGCCGTCCGGCTCGATGGCCTCCTTCGTCGCCACCGGGTTGTTGTGGTAGCCCCGGTAGACGATCGGACCCTTGATCATGACCTCGCCGTCGTCAGCGATCTTGATCGAGGTGCTGGCCACGGGTCGGCCGACACTGCCGATCTTGTAGGCCTCGGGCAGGTTCAGCGTGGCCCCGGCGGAGGTCTCGGTCAGGCCGTAGCCCTCGAGGATGATCACGCCGATGCCGCGGTAGAAGTGCCCGAGCCGGGCGCCCAGCGGGGCGCCGCCGGAGACGGCGTAGCGCACCCGGCCGCCCAGCGCCGTCCGGAGCTTGCTGTAGACCAGCTTGTCGAAGACGGCGTGCTGCAGCTTGAGGAACAGCCCGGCCCCGCCCCGGTCGAGGGCCTCGCTGTAGCTGATGGCGACGCCGGCCGCCCGGTCGAAGATCTTGCCCTTGCCCTCCGCCGCTGCCTTGGCCTGCGAGCTGTTGAACACCTTCTCGAAGACCCGCGGCACGCTGAGGATGAACGTGGGCTGGAACGTGGCCAGGTCCGGCAGCAGGTTCTTGACGTCCGCGGTGTGGCCGAGCTGGGCGCCGGAGTGGAAGCAGCCGACCTCGATCAGCCGGGCGAACACGTGTGCGAGCGGGAGGAACAGCAGGGTCGAGCCCTCCGGGTTGAACATCTGGGGCATCGACGCGACGACGTTGTACACCTCGGAGAGGAAGTTGCCGTGGGTGAGCTCGCAGCCCTTCGGGCGTCCGGTCGTGCCCGAGGTGTAGATCAGCGTCGCGGGGCTCTCGTCGGTGTGGTGCCGGCGGCGCGAGTCGATCTCGTCGTCGGAGATGCCCGAGCCGGCGGTCACTAGGGCCTCGAGGTCGCCGGCCTCGAAGGACCACACGTGCTGGAGGTTCGGCAGCTGGTCGCGCACCTCGGCCACGGTCGCGGCGTGCGCGGCGGTCTCCACGAACACGCCCACGGCGCTGGAGTCGCTGAGGATCCACTCGACCTGCTCGGCAGAGGAGGTCTCGTAGATCGGCACGGGCACGCCACCGGCGCACCACACGGCGAAGTCCGCCAGGGTCCACTCGTAGCGGGTGCGGGACATGATCCCGACGCAGTCGCCGGGGCTGACGCCCTGGGCGACCAGGCCCTTGGCGAGGGCGACGACCTCGGCGAGGAACTCCCGGTTGGTCACGTCCTCCCAGCGCTCGCCGACCCGGCGGCGCAGCTGGACCCGGTGGGGTGCCTTGACGGCGTTGTCGTAGACGAGGTCGGAGATGTTGGCGCCGGCCGTGATCTCGGCGAGGGCGGGGCTGGTGTACTCGCGCACGATGGCTCCTGGTCGACGGTAGGTGGTGCCGCGGATGATGGTGTGACGTCCGTCACCCTGGCAAGTCGTGTGCCCAACTTACGGCATGCTGCCGCCGTGCCCGCGGTCGACCTCATCGACGAGACATTCGTCGTCGCCGCCCCCGCCGAGGTGGCCGCCGTCGTGCACGACCCGGCCCGGTGGAAGCAGTGGTGGCCGGACCTCGCGCTGACCGTGTTCATGGACCGCGGCGAGCTGGGGATCCGCTGGTCGGCGACGGGGCCGCTGGTGGGCAGTGTCGAGCTGTGGCTGGAGCCCTTCGGCGACGGCGTCATCGTCCACCATTTCCTGCGGGCCGACCCCGTGCGGCCCGGCGCGGACCCGGTCCGGTTGCGCCGGCGGCACGCGCTGGCCTGGAAGCGCAGCGTGAACGCCCTCAAGGACGAGCTCGAGGGGGGCCGCGCGGCGGGCGAGCCTCGGGTCTCGCCGGGGCCGGTCAAGGACGGGGACGGACCTGCCGACGCACCCTGATGTGACGAACGCTGCCCCCTCCGTGGTGCCGGCGGGCGGACCGCGGTGCCCACAGTGCCACGCGCTGGTCCCCGCGGGCTCGGCCTGGTGCATGCTCTGCCACGCCGACCTGCGCTCCGAGGAGGACCGCGCCGCGGCGCAGGCGGCCGCGGCGGAGGTGGCAGCGCGGACGGCCGCGGCCGACCAGGTCGCAGCGCGCGGGCGGCACCGCCGCGCCGGCGCCCCGCAGCCCGCGGCCGGCCTGGTCGCGCTGCACCCGGATCCCGCGATCGCGGAGGCTGCTGAGGTCGAGACGGCCCCCCCGGTCTCGTCGTTGGCTGAGGTGGACGTCGAGGCGATGCTGCAGCAGCTGGCCGCTGAGCAGCCCAACCCGCTCGGCTCGGTGTCCGGCCAGCTCTCGGACCGGACGACCAAGATCGTCCTGGTGCTCGGTGGCGCGGGGGTCATGACCGTCCTCACCCTGGTCGGGCTGCTGGTTCTCGGGTCGCTGTTCGGGTGACCCCGCCGTAGGGTGCGGCCGTGCGGCTCCACGTCGTCAGCGACGTCCACGGGCACGCATCGGCGCTGGCCCGGGCGGGCGACGGGGCCGACGCCCTGGTGTGCCTGGGCGACCTCGTCCACTTCGTCGACTACGACGACCCCGGCCAGGGGATCTTCGCCGACCTGTTCGGCGCGGAGAACGCCGCGCGGTTCGTCGCCCTGCGCACCGCGGGCCGGTTCGACGAGGCCAGGCAGTGGTCCAACGAGCTGTGGGCGGAGCTCGGGGGCGACCGGTGGCAGCACGTCGAGGCGGCGGTGCGTGAGCAGTACGACCGGCTCTTCGCCGCCATGCCGACCCCCGCGTACCTCACCTACGGCAACGTCGACATCCCCGCGTTCTGGCCGGACTACCTGCGCCCCGGCCACCACGTCCTGGACGGCCAGACCACGCAGATCGGGGGGCTCACCTTCGGGTTCGTCGGCGGGGGCCTGCGCTCGCCGTACCGCACGCCGTACGAGATCTCCGACGAGGAGTACGCCGCCAAGGTCGAGGCCGTGGGGGCGGTCGACGTCCTGTGCTGCCACGTCCCACCCGACCTGCCCCTGGTCACCTACGACGTCGTCGCCCGCCGGTTCGAGCGGGGCAGCCCGGCCACGCTGGACGCCGTGCGGCGGACCCAGCCGCGCTGGCTGCTGCACGGCCACGTGCACCAGCCGCTGGTCGGGCGGGCCCGGATCGGCCGGACCGAGTGCGTCAACGTGGGCCACTTCCGGGCCACCGGGCGCCCCTTCGCGCTGACCTGGTGACGGCTAGGCTGCGGCGCATGGCCGACCAGACCGAGTCCACCATCTCGATCGCCGCACCCGCGGCCGACGTGATGGCCGTCATCGTCGACTTCGAGGCGTACACGGAGTGGAACGACGAGGTCAAGCTGGTCGAGGTGCTCAGCGTCTACGAGGACAGCGAGCTGCCCGCCGAGGTGCGGTTCATCCTCGACGCCGGCGCGATCAAGGACGACTACGTCCTCGAGTACGACTGGGTCAGCGACGTCGAGCTGCGCTGGCACCTGGTCCGCGGCGACATCCTCAAGGCGATGGACGGCGTCTACCTGCTCAGCGAGTCCGACGGCACCACGCAGGTGCTCTACCGACTGGCGGTCGACGTCCGGATCCCCATGATCGGCATGATCAAGCGGAAGGCCGAGAAGGTCATCATCGACCGTGCCCTGAAGGGGCTCAAGGCCCGCGTCGAGGGCTGACGCGGGCACCGTCCCGCCGGCCCACCGAATCTCGTTGATCATCGGCCAACCGGGGCTCTGCGTCGCCGAGAACCCCGGTATGCCGATGGTCAACGTGGTGCAGGGGATGGGGGCCCCGGCGGCGAGTAGCCTTGCCAGCCATGCGCGTGCTGCTGTTCACCGGCAAGGGCGGGGTCGGCAAGACGACCGCCGCGGCCGGCACGGCGGCGCTCGCCGCGGAGCGAGGGCACAAGACCCTCGTGCTCTCCACGGACGGCGCGCACTCCCTCGCCGACACCCTGGGCGTGGCGGCCGGGCCCGAGCCGGTGGAGGTCGAGGGCGGCCTGTTCGTCCAGCAGGTGGACGCCCAGCGGCGGTTCGAGCGGTCCTGGCGCGACGTCCAGGAGTACCTGCTCGCGCTCCTCGACACCGCGGGGGTCGATCCGCTCGCCGCGGAGGAGCTGACCGTGCTGCCGGGCGCCGAGGAGGTCCTGGCGCTGCTGGAGGTGCGCGACCAGGTCCG